>CAIUDO010000632.1 GCA_903897935.1 uncultured Pseudomonadota bacterium | reverse complement strand
CGTTGTACTCGTGCAGCGGTAGCCCGGCCTGGCCGACCGCCAGCACGGCGACGCCGCGCGCCTGCCCGAGCCGGAGCGCGCTCTCGGCCGACGTGTGCGCGAAGATGGCCTCGATCGCGACGGCGGACGGCGCCCACTCCGTGAGCGCGCCGACGACGCCCGCGTGGATCGCCGTGAGGCGCTCCGGCATGGGGGTCTGCGCGTTGGTGCGCACGTAGCCGGAGCCGACGTAGCGAACGCGGCTCCCATCTACGGAGACGACGCCCCACGCCGTGACGGTCGAGCCGGGGTCGATGCCCATCACGCGCATGCGCGGGGGTAGCCGACCGCGCCCCGGGCGGCCACCGAGCGCCCTCGGACGTGGTAGAGGCAGCCGCGGTTGGGGGTCGTGGTGGTTGTCTGGTTGTGGGGGCTGCTCGCGTGTCGGCCGCCGGGCGCGGGCGCGGCGGATCCGCCGAAGGTCGTCACGATCGCCGCGATCAACGACTTCCACGGCGCCCTCTACGAGTCCAAGCCCGACGCCGCGGGGGTGGTGTACGGCGGGTTGCCGTGGTTGGCGGCCGCGGTCCGCGCCCTGCGCGACGATCACCCCGGCCTCGTGTTGCTCGACGGCGGCGACCTGTTCCAGGGGTCGTGGCCGGTCAACGCGACGAAGGGGATCGGCTCGGTCGAGGCGTTCAACCTGCTCGGCGTCGACGCCGCCGCGGTCGGCAACCACGAGTTCGACTACGGCGGCACCGTCGACGGGCACCCGCTGCGGGGCGCGCTGGAGGCCGCCGCGGGCAAGGCGCGCTTCGCGTGGTTGGCCGCCAACGTGGTCGAGGTGGGGCCGAGCGGCGCCACCACCCCGTGGGCGCCGCCGGGCGTCGCGCCGTGGACCACGATCGAGCGCGACGGCGTCACCATCGGGGTCGTCGGGCTGCTCACCACCGAGACGCCGTCGGTCACGCTCGCGAAGAACGTCGCCGACCTGCGCTTCGAAGACCCGGTGGCGGCGGTGCGGCGGGTGCTGCCCGAGCTGCAGGCCGCGGGCGCCGACGCGGTCGTGGTGGTCGGGCACCTGACCGGCGCGTGCGCGTCTCCGGGGCCGACCTGTGTGCCCGACGGCGAGATCGGGAGGTTGTTGGCCGAGCTCCCGGTGGGATCCGTCGACGTCATCGTCGCCGGGCACGCCCACACCGAGCTCGCGACGCGGGTCGGGGACACGTTCGTCGTCGAGGGCCGGTCGAGCGGGCGGCTGATCAACGTCATCGACCTTGTCGTGGGGGCAGACGGCGTCGACGCCGACGCGACGCGGATCCGCGCGCCGTGGGTGCTCGCTCACGCGCCCAGCGAGCCGGCGTGCGGGGAGGGGGGCTACGACGACGCCGCGCAGGACGTCGGTGGGCGCACGTTGTCGCCGGATCTCGACGCGCTGGCGCTGGTGCGGGCGCTCGAGGGCGACGTCGGGAGCTTGTGCGCGCCGCTCGGGTGCGCGGACCACCGGGTCACGCGGGCGCGGGAGGCGGAGTCGGCGCTCGGCAACGTGGTGGCCGACGCGATGCGGTCGGCGTTCTCGGGGGCGGACGTCGCGGTCGTCAACAGCGGCGGCCTGCGCGACGAGCTGCCCTCGGGCACGATCCGTCGCCAGCACGTGCACGACGTGATGCCGTTCGACAACCGGCTGCTGCTGGTCGCGATGACGGGCGCGCAGCTCCGGCTGCTGTACCGCCTCGGATCGTCCGGCGCCCACGGGGTCTTGCAGACCTCGGGCGCCACCTACGCGTTCGATCCCGCGCGGACCGACGGGACGGACCTCGACGGCGACGGGGGGATCGCGCCGTTCGAGGTGGATCGCTTGTGCGACGTGCGCGTCGCCGCGGCCCCGATCGACCCGGAGCGCGTCTACAAGGTCGTCGTGAGCGACTTCTTGTACGGTGGGGGCGACGATCTCGGACTGGCGTTCCAAGGCGCGACGGTGCTGGAGGAGGGGCCGCTGGTGCGGGATCGGATCGGCACCTGGATGTCGCGGCGGGAGCGCTGCGTCGACGATCCGTCGCCGGTGGTTCCGGAGCGCCCGCGCGTCGCCGTGGGGCCGTGCCCGTGACGCACCCGGCCTTGGTCGGCTTGCCGAGCCTGGTGTTCGTGCTCGTCCCCGAGCTCACGCGGCCGCTGCCCGAGGAGGGGCGCGCCGACTGTGGTGCTTGCCCGCTAGCCGCGCTCCCGGAGTCCGACAGCGCGCACATGTCCGACGAGGTCCGCTGTTGCAGCTACCACCCGATGTTGCCGGGGTGGCTGGTGGGGCGTGCGCTGCGGGCGGGCGGCGTCGCCGAGCGGGTGGTGCAGCGGCGGATGGCGGACCCGGACGGCGTGCGCGGCGCGGGGATCGTCCCCTCCGACGCGCACCGCGGCCGCTACCGCGCGGAGGCGCGGGGTGGCTTCGGGCGCGACGTGACGCTTCGCTGTCCGTACTGGGTCGGCGGCGCGCGCGCGTGCGGCGTCTGGGAGCATCGAGGCGCGGTGTGCCGCACGTGGTTCTGCCGGCACGAGCAGGGCGTGGCGGGACATCACCTGTGGATGACCGTGCGGGATACCCTGCGGGTGGTGGAGGGCGCGATCGCGCGGGCGCTCGCGCACGAGCGGCCCCCCCCCGCCGACGACGCGCCGGGCGGGGCCAAGCGTGGGTGGTACCGGTGGGCGGCGGCCCGGGTCGACGGGTTGTCGCCGGGGGCGGTTGTCTGTCCTGAGCTGCCGTCGCTGCGGGCGGCGCTGCGGGACGCGTTCGACGCGCTTGCGGCGCCGATCCCCGACGTGGTGACGGCGCGGGTGGCCGCCGTGCTCCCCCTCCCCGGCGATCGGGTGCGCTTGATCGGCTACAGCGGCTGGGATCCGGTCGACGCGCCGCGGAGCGTGTTCGTGTTCATGTCGCGGCTGGACGGGGTGACGTCGTGGGCGGACGCTGGCGGGGACCCAGCGTTCGTCGCCGAGCTGTGGCGGGCGGGGCTGCTGGAGGCGGCGTCGGGGGCGCCGTTCGCGCCCGGCATGACGGTGACGGTGCGGCGGGGGGGCCAGGAGCCGGAGACGTGGCACCTGCCCCCGGATCAGGTGCCCGAGTGGTCGTGACCCCGCTCGCTGGCTTCGAGGCGGCGCCGCACACCCACCTCGGGGTGTCGCGGGTGGTCTACCGCGCCGGCTCGGGCCCCGCGGTGGTCATCATGCACGAGATCCCTGGGATTACGCCGCAAGTCGCTGCGTTC
This sequence comes from uncultured Pseudomonadota bacterium, assembly GCA_903897935.1. Taxonomy (GTDB): domain Bacteria; phylum Myxococcota_A; class UBA796; order UBA796; genus CAIUDO01. Next base: position 4,443 of record CAIUDO010000632.1, on the reverse strand, counting down.
GCGCGTCGGGTGGCTGGGGCCGGGTTCTCGGTGTGGATGCCGGAGCTGTTCGGCGAGACCGGCGCCCGCGGCACGGTCTGGCGCACGGTGCGCGAGGTGGCGCGCGCGTGCGTTGCGCGGGAGTTCGCGACGTTCGCCCTGGGCAAGACGAGCCCGATCACCGACTGGTTGCGGCTGCTGTGTCGGGAGGCGCACGCGGCCTGTGGGGGGCCCGGGGTGGGCGCGCTCGGCATGTGCCTGACCGGCAACTTCGCGCTCGCGCTGATGGTCGATTCGACGGTGGTGGCGCCGGTGTTGTCGCAGCCGTCGTTGCCGTTCACGTTGTCCCCGGCGCACGCGCGCGACCTTGCGGTGTCGGCGGGTGATCTGGCGGTGATCAAGGCGCGGGATTGCCCGGTGCTGGGGTTGCGGTTCCACGGCGACCCGATGTGCCCGGGCGCGCGGTTCCGGCGCCTCGAGGAGGAGCTCGGCCGGCGGTTCGAGGGCATCGAGCTGCCGCGGTCGTCGGGAAACCCGGCGGGCAACCCGATCCCGCACTCGGTGCTCACGAACGATCTGATCGACGCCGAGGGGGAGCCGACTCGAGCGGCGCTGGACCGGGTGTTGTCGTTCTTCGCCGAGCGGTTGTTGGTCTCGACTGAGGAGCGCGCATGACGTGGTCTGAGCAGCGGTCAGCGGTCAGCGGTCAGCTATCAGCGCATTGTTGGTCTCGGCGGGGGGGCGCGTGACGTCTGAGCAGGAGCTGAATGCTGTATTGTCGGTCTTCGCCGAGCGGCTGTTGGTCTCGACGGGGGGGCGCGCGTGACGTCGTCTGATTCGCCGAAGCGCTCGATCTTGCCGTCCTTGTTGGTCGGCGCGATGTTGGTGGCCAGCACGCTCGCGCTGGTCCCGACCGCGCCGGTCTTGTTGCTGCTGACCGCGGAGGGGGTGGCGAGCGTCGGAGGCACCCCGAGAACCTGGCGTTCGTGGTCTTGTGCGGCGCGACGCTGGTGGTGTGGCCGCTCGCGTTGCTGGTCGGGTGGGGGTTGTTGGTCGTCGGGCGGCGCGGGCTGGCCGTGTTGGTGCAGGTCGGCGCCGCGGTGCTGGTCGGGTGCGCCGGCGCCGTCGGGGTTGTAGCGGCTGCGTTCAGCGGGTGAGCTCTTTGCAGCGGTCAGCCGTCAGCTATCAGCGGTCAGCCGTCAGCTATCACCTGACTGCTGACTGCTGACCGCTGACGGCTATTTGCTATTCGTCGTCGGACGGCGCTGACGGCAACGGGAACCGGTGGGCGCGCAGGTCGCAGCGCCCGTTCGTGAACCGCACGCCCTCGGACTCGAGGCGTGCCGCTTGCACGACCGCGCGCGCGTCGTCGCCTCGTACGCTGATCCGCCCTTGCGCGTTGATGACGCGGTGCCAGGGCACGCCGTCGTCGGTGAGCGCGGCGAGCGCCCACCCGACCTGACGCGCCACCGCAGCGTCCCCGAGCGCCGCCGCGACGTCGCCGTAGGTGACCAGCCGCCCCGGTGGCACCAGCGACACCGTCGCGTAGACGCGGCCTTGAAAGCCAGGTCCGCACACGCGTGGCTTGATCGGACGCTCCATGGCCGCGCACCCCGCGCCGGTTGTATCCAGATCAACGCGTTACCGGGCCGGCGGTTGGAGGGTCGATGGGGTGGTGGCTCGCGTTCGTTCTGCCGGCGTTCGGCCAGCAAGCGGTGTCCGACGGCTGGCGCACGGTCGAGACCGAGCACTTTCGTGTGCACTACCCGGTGGCATACGAGGCGTGGGCGCTGGCGGCGGCGTCGCGGCTCGACGACTCCCGCGAGCGCGTGGTGGCCGAAGTCGGCTACGATCCGCCGCAAAAGGTCGATGTGCTGGTGACCGACCCGATCGCGGACGCCAACGCCGCCGCGATCCCGTTCACGAACGCGCCGCGTATGTTGTTGTGGACGACGCCGCCGGAGTCTGACTCCGTGATCGGCCACTATCGGCAATGGACCGACCTGCTGGAGCTGCACGAGGACACCCACCTCGTGCACATGCTGCGGCCCAGCCGGAACCCGCTCGCGAACACGTTCTTCTACGGCGCCGTCGGCATCGGGCCGATCACGCTCAAAGCGCCGCGCTGGGTCACGGAAGGCTACGCCACCGTCGTCGAGGGGCGGCTGACCGGCGCCGGGCGGCCCAACAGCGACCTCCGGGCCGCGTTGTTGCGCCGGTGGGCGCAGCACGGGCGCATGCCGACCTACGGCCAACTCGCGTCGGACGCCGAGAACTTCTACGGGCAGTCCATGGCGTACCTCGCCGGGTCCGCGTATCTCGAGTGGCTCGACGCGCGCGCGGGCGGCGGCTCGTTCCAGAAGCTGTGGGCGCGCATGACCGCCCGCCAGGAGCGCTCGTTCGAAGACGCGTTCTTGGGCGTGTACGGCGACACCCCGCAGAACCTCTACAAACGGTTCGTCGCCGAGCTTACCTACGACGCGCTGTCGCTCGAGCAGGAGCGGCCCGAGCGCGCGGGCGTGATGGTGTTCGACCTCCCGTGGGTGACCGATCTTCCCACCCTCTCGGCGGACGGGTCTCGGATCGCGACCACGGTGGCGTCGCGCGACGGCGCGCCGGTGCTCAAGGTCTGGGAGACGCGCATCGACGACGAGAAGGTCGCCGAGCGGGCCGAAGAGGTCCAAGAGGCGCAGGAGAAGGACCCGGAGGACTTCGCGGCGGTCGAGCACGCGCCTCCGCCCCGCAAGAAGGTCGCGAGCTTGCCGGCGATCGATGGCGCCGCGCCAATCGGGGCCCGGTTCATGGCGGGCGGCACCCAGATGCTGTTCGCGAAGAAGATCGTCGACGGCGACGGGGTGCTGCGTCGCGACCTGTTCGTGTGGAATGTTGACGACGGCGGGGTGCGCCGGGTGACCCACCGCGCCGACGTGTGGGACGCCGACCCCGCCCCCGACGGGTCGTGGGCGGTCGCGGTCCAGGTCCGGTACGGGATGACTTCGTTGGTCCGCGTCGATCTGGCGTCGGGCGCGGTCACCGAGATCGACGTCGGTGGGCTCGACCGGGTGTGGTCGGTGCCGCGGGTCGCGCCGGACGGGCGGTCCGTCGCCGCGATCCTGCACGAGGGCGAGCGCTGGCGGCTGGTGGTCGTCGACGTCGCGTCGGGCGCCAAGACCGAGCTGGATACCACCGGCGCGGCATTTGTGTCGCATCCGGCGTGGGCGCCGGACGGCGCCTCGGTGCTCGCGTCGCGCGGTGAGGGCGGCTTCGTCGACGTGTGGCGCTTCGGGCTGGACGGCCGGTCGGCGCCGCTCACCCGCAGCCACGCTGCGGCGCTCGGTGCCGTGCCCACGCCGGATGGGTCGTCGTTCTACTACCTCGCGTTGGAGCCCGGCGGCATGGACCTCCGCCGCTTCGATCTGCCCGCTCCTGTCGAGGTCGTCGATGCCCCTCTCGAGGCCGCGCCGGCCCCAGCGCCGGTCGAGGCCGCGGCGGTCGAGGCCGCGCCGGTGGAAGGCGAGGCGTTGTCGCGTCCGCCCGAGCCGCCGTCCGCCGAGCCGTCGGTGGGCGACGAGGATCCTGCTGCGCCGCCGGTGACGATGGAGAAGCCCGATCCGTACGTGCCGGATGCGTCGCGGTGGCCGGCGTTGCGGCTGCCGCCCGAGCAGTGGCCGTCAGCGCTGCAGCCGAGGCCCCTCGATCCCCCGCGTCCGTACGGGGTCGGGCGGATGGAGCCGTCGCTGTTCGTCGGCGAGTCCGTGTCGGTGGATCGGGCGTTCACCGAGCTCGGGGTACGGGTCGGCGACGTGCTCGGTCGCTTCGACGCGCTCGCAATGTTCGGCCTCGACGCGCCGATCGTGGAGACGACGCTGCTCGAAGACGAAGCCGGCAGCCAGCTCGAGCCGGCGGGCGCGGTCGCGATCGCCTGGCGGCGGTTGCCGGTCGACGTGGTGGCGTCCGGGTGGTGGCTGCCGCCTGCCGGGCTCGACGACATCGAGCGGATCGGCGGCGCGTTGTCGCTGGAAGGGGACCACCGGTGGCGCGGCGGCGGGCTCGTCGGCGAGGCGTTCGGTAGCTACCAGGCCGAGGACGAGCGCACGCACACCCGGATCGGCGGCGGTGGTGTCGTCGGCGTACGGCACACGGTGTCGCGCGGGCCGGCGTACCTGGGCGGCGCGGTGAGCGGGGGCGATGAGGTCGCAGGCAGCGACGGCCCCGATGGGAGCGGGCTCGCCTGGGTGGGGCGCGGCGCGGCGACGCTCGGCGGCGGGTTCGACGGGTCGGGGGTGCGCGGCAGCATCGCCGCGGCGTTCGCTGACGGCCCGTCGCCGTGGGACCAGGTGCAGGTCGGTGGGTTCGGCACGTCGTTCGTGCCGGATAACGCCCGTATGCGGCAGGTCGACGTGCCCGCGCTGGCGCACAGCGACGTGGTGGCGGCCGGGTGGATCGCGCCGTCGGCGGGGGTCG
>CAIUDO010000631.1 GCA_903897935.1 uncultured Pseudomonadota bacterium | reverse complement strand
GCGCGGGCGCTGGTCGACAAGACGCTGGCGACGATCCCGGCGCCGGCGGACGGCCTCGCGGTGCGGTCGAACCGGTATCGGAAGGCGCTGGCCGCCGTGGTCGCCCCGCCGGAGGCGGCGTCGCGGTGATCGTGGGCGCGCTGTGCCCTCCGGCGTGGTTCGACGCGGACGCGCTGGTGGTCGCCGAGCGGGCGCTCGGGTGCTTGCTGGTCCGCGGTGAGGTGGTGGCGCGCATCACCGAGGTGGAGGCCTATCGGTGGCCCGGAGACACCGCGAACCACTGCCGTATGGGCCGGACGCGCCGCAACGCGCCGATGTGGGGCCCGCCCGGGCACGCCTATGTGTACGTTTGTTACGGGATTCACCCGATGTTGAACCTCGTTTGTGACGCCGAGGGGGCGGGCGCCGCGGTGCTCGTGCGGGGGGTAGAGGTGGTCGCGGGCGGCGACGAGGTGGTCGCGCGGCGGGGGCCGGTGCGCGCGGGCTGGATGTCGGGGCCCGGAAAGGTCGGCGCTGGGCTCGGGCTCGGCCCCGAGTGGTCGGGTCACCCGTTGTTCGAGCCGGGAGGGCTGGAGCTTCGGGTCGGGCCGCCGCCGGCGTCGATCGTGCGGGGGCCTCGGGTCGGCATCGGGTACGCGAGCCCGGAGGATCGGGCAGCGCCGTGGCGGCTCGCGGACGGCATGGCGCGGGTGGTCCCGCGGATCGTGGCGCCCGGGGCGCCGTAGTCGCGTCCCCTACGACCGGCAGGGTGCAGGGCGGCGCGAAGTTCAGGCTCTGCCTCAAGTCGTTGCACCGTGACCCACGCGCGTTACGAATCCAGGGGGCGCGCTCCGGGCGGAGTGCTCTGTGGAGCCAAGATGGCCTGGCAGCGTTCGAATGGCCCGCACCTGTTCTTGGTGCAAGTGACGAGCAAGACCGCGTGGCTGGCCCCGTGGGACCAGGTGTTCGGAGCCGAATCGTGGGCGTCCTGATCGACCCGGTCGACGGGACGACGGACGTCGAGCCGTTGCCGTGCGTTCAGACCGCCCCCGTGCGGCCGCTGCGGCCGGAGGCGTGGTCCGTGATCTCCGGCGCTGCGATTGAAGTGGCCGCGAAGTGCGCGGTGACCGGCGTCACCACCAGCGACCAGCAGTGGGGCCGCGTCGGGGTGGCGGTGAAGCTGGCGAGCACCAGCAGCGAGACGTTCGGCACCGTCACCGTGCGGTTCTGGGTGATGATGGTGGATTTTCGGGACCCGTCCTCGCCCGTATACACCGACCTGACGGCCTTGGTGGAGCAGTACGAAGGGGTGGCCCCGTGGTCGTATGGGGGCACGCAGGCGGACTGTGGTCCGTGGCTGCCGCAGCCCACCGGAGGCTATAAGAGGGTGAATCCGGGCAGGCGGGACCCCATCGAGTGGGGGGGGGGGTCATGATGGTGCTGATTTGGCTGACCGCGTGCGGCCCCAAGCTCGAGACGGCGGAGCCGGAGCCGGAGCCGCGAGATCGGGACGGGGACGGCTACCTGGCTGCGGAGGACTGCGACGACCAAGACGCTTTGCGGAACCCTGGTATGGAG
>CAIUDO010000630.1 GCA_903897935.1 uncultured Pseudomonadota bacterium | reverse complement strand
CCGCTGCAAGCCATCGCGTACGACGCGAACGGAGCGGTCATCCCCGACGCCGACATCACCTTCCTGTCGCCGGACTCCGGCGTCACGATCGACGCGCTCGGGCGGCTCCGCACCACCCGGCGCCCCGGGGTGCTCCGTGTGTACGCACTCGTCGACGGGCTGCAGAGCGCGCCGCGCACGCTGCTCGTGACGGCCGCGCCTGACACCGTCCTGCCCACCACCGGGACGATCGTGACGCTCGCCTACACGCTCCCCGACGTCGCCGGGAATGTCTCGACAGACCTCACCGTGGCGGTCCGGAGCCTGACCGACGCCACCGCGCCGAACGTCACGGGCTGGCTTGTGCAGTGGCGCGTCATCCACGACGGCGACACCATCGCGCTCGGCGACACCACCCTCGCCGCCCTGCAGTCGTCGAGCGGGCGGCGGGCGGCGCTCGACACGACCACGAGCGGCGGCACCTCGACACGCCGGCTGCGCATCTTCGCCAATCGGCTCCCGGCCCCGACCGATTCCTTCACGGTGCTGGCCGAGGTGCGACGGGGCGCGATCACGGTCGCGGGCAGCCCGGTCCGGTTTCTCGTGCGCGCCACGCGGCCCGCGCCGTAGCTTCCGACGCATCCCCTCCCTGGAGCCCAGGATGACGACGCTCTCCGGCGGCCCCGCCGTCCCCTCCTCGACGCTCGCGGCGCTCTTCTTCGAGGCGATCGAGCGGCACGACCGACCGAATGCGTATCAGGTCAAGCGCGATGGCGTCTGGCAGCCCCTCGCGCACGCCGACGTGCTCGAGCGCGCCCGACGCATCGCGTTCGGCCTCGAGGCGCTTGGCGTGGACCGTGGCGACCGCGTCGGGCTGATGTCGGAGAACCGACCGGAGTGGGCGCTCGCCGACTGGGCCTGCCTCTGCAGCGGCGTGACCGACGTCCCAATCTACCCCACCCTGCCGGCCGAGCAGATCATCCATCCGCTCAACGATGCGGGTGTCGTCGTGCTCTTCGTGTCGACCCCGGAGCAGGCCGCGAAGGCCGGGTCGGTGCGCGCCAACCTCGGGACCCTTCGGACGATCATCTCGTTCACCGAGCCCGTCCCGCCGGGCGCGGACTACTCGCTCGCCGAGCTCGAGGCGGCGGGCGCGCTCCTCGACACCCCCGAGCGCGCGGCAGCGTGGAAGGCGACCGCCCTCGCGATCGCGCCGGACGACCTCGCGTCGCTCATCTACACCTCCGGGACGACGGGTCTCCCGAAGGGCGTGATGCTCTCGCACGGGAACATCGCCTCCAATTGCGCGGCGCTCCGCTCGCGACTCGACCTCCGCGCGGGTGATCTGGCCCTCAGCTTCCTCCCCCTCTCGCACATCTTCGAGCGCACCGGTGACTACGTCCTCTTCGCCGCTGGCGTGACCATCGCCTACGCGGAGAGCGCGGAGACGATCAGCGCCAACATGGAGGAGCTCCGGCCACAGCTCGCGCTGTGCGTGCCGCGCCTCTTCGAGAAGATGTACGCGCGGATCGTCGAGGGCGCGCTCGGTGCCGGCGGGATCCGGGCGCGCCTGTTCCGATGGGCGCGCGGAATCGGCGAGCGCACGGCGGCCGTCCGTCTCCGCGGCGGTGCCCCCGGTGGGCTCCTCGCCTTCCAGTCCCGGGTCGCGGACCGTCTGGTCTTCGCGCGGATCCGATCCCGACTCGGAGGACAGCTCCGGTTCCTGGTCTCCGGGGGCGCCCCGCTGGCCCCGGCGATCAACGCGTTCTTCCACGCCGCCGGCCTGCCGATCCTCGAGGGGTACGGGCTCACCGAGACGGCAGCCGGCGCGTTCGTGAACCGGGTCGACGACTACCGGTTCGGCACCGTCGGCGTGGCCCTCCCCGGCACCGAGGCGCGCCTCGGCCCGAACGACGAGATCGAGATCCGCGGGCCTGGCGTCATGGACGGCTACCACAACCTGCCGGACGAGACCGCCACGACGCTCACCGCCGACGGATGGTTGCGCACCGGCGACCAGGGGTCCTTCGACGCCACCGGCCACCTCACGATCACCGGGCGGATCAAGGAGCTGTTCAAGACCTCCGGCGGCAAGTACATCGCCCCGCCCGCGATCGAGGCCCGGTTCAAGGCGATCTGCCCCTACGCCAGCCAGTTCCTCGTGTTCGGCGACCAGCGCAACTACTGCGTGGCGCTCATCACCCTCGACCCCGACGCCCTTGCCGCCTGGGCGGAGGCGAACGGGCAGGGCGGCACCGCCTACGCCGATCTCGTCGCCTCGGCGCCTGTGCGCGAGCTCGTCGGTCGCTACGTCGACGAGCTGAACGCCGGTCTCAACCAGTGGGAGACGATCAAGCGGTGGGAACTGCTCGACCACGACCTCTCCGTCGAGACGGGTGAGCTCACCCCGTCGATGAAGGTCCGACGCGGCGTGGTGGAGTCCACCTACAAGGCGACCATCGACGCGCTCTACACGTGAGCGACGGACCGACCGTCGTCTACGACGACACCTGCGGGATGTGCAGCGCCCTCGCGCGCCGCGCGCCGTTGCGGGGTGACGACGTCGCCGTGGTCGGCGGTTCGACCGTGGCCGACCCGGAGGTGCGCGACCTCGTGCGCGACGCGATCGTCGTGACCTCCGGTGGTCGCCACCACACCGGTGTCGACGCGATCGCCGTGCTCCTCGAGCACCGCCGCGGTGTCGCCGCGCTGCTCGGGCGCACGGTCCGCCGCCGGCCGGTCCGCCCTGTCGCCGACCTGGTGTACCGACTCGTCGCACGGAACCGGCGTCGCATCTCGCGTCTGTTGCGGCTCCGACCGGACCGCGCTCAGGACGCGTAGTACCCCGGCGGCGGGCCGAACTCGCCCGTGAGATCGGGCGGCCCCTGGTAGAGCCAGGTCAGTCTGCGGCTCGCGAACCGCCAACCCGCCGCGGTGCGGACGTAGACGTCGTCGTAGTACCCGTAATAGAGCGCCCGCCTCCCGGTGTGGGTGAGGGTCGCCTCGCTCATGTACCACCGGCCGGTCGCACGGTCGCCGTCGACGGTCGCCTCCCCGTTGTGGGCGAGCTGCACCACCGCCTCGAAGAGCCCCATCGCCCGGGCGAACGCCGCTGCGATCGCCGCCCGGCCGACCACCGGACCACGGCCGATCTCCCACACGCCGTCGTCCGCCCACGTACCGACCCAGGCCTCGTGATCATCACGGCACGCCGCGTCGGCGTAGCGGTGCACGAGGGAGCGGATCGCCTCGACGTCGTCCGACGACACGGCGGACCGCCTAGTCCCCGCCGAACGTGGCCCGCACCGCCGCGAACCCGGAGTCGGTCGCGACCAGCGCGTCGGCGATGTCCTCGGGCGTGTGCGCAGCGCACAGGAACCAGTTGTGCCACGGGTGCAGGTACGCGCCGTGCCGGGCCGCCGTGCCGGTGAACACGTTCGCCCGTTCGAACGCCGTGTCGGCGACGAAGCTCAGGAACGGCATCTGCGGCGGACCCGACTGCACGAT
>CAIUDO010000629.1 GCA_903897935.1 uncultured Pseudomonadota bacterium | reverse complement strand
TAGCGACGGCTTCGGGGCGGCAAAAGTCTCGTCGCGTGGGCCGAGGCGGCCACACGCTCGCCGAGCGTTCGCCGACCCCCGAACTGCCCGTCCAAACGGCCCCGGCATCGCTCCAGCAAAAGTGACATCTGCTCTATGATCCGCGGATACGGGTCCGGTTCCCGCCGACGGGCCTCGTCGGCCGGCGAGTGGCGCCGGGCGGAGTGCCGGGTCACGACGTGTTTCGAGGGGTGAGACCCCGTGCCGTTCTCCACCGACATCCGCGTCACCGGCGCCGCCCTCTTCCTGCTGCCCGTCCGCACGCGCGTGCCGCTCAAGTTCGGGGCGCAGGTCGTGGACGCCGTCACGTGCGCGCGGGTCGTCGTCGACGTGCGCACGCGGGACGGTCGCCGCGGCGTCGGCTGGGGCGAGACGCCGCTGGCGGTGCAGTGGGGCTGGCCGGCGCGTCTCCCGTACGACGCCCGACACGACGCGATGGTGCGCGTCGCCGCCGCCAGTGCCGCGGCGTTCACGGGCCTCGGGGTCGATGGTCATCCCCTCGAGCTGGGCGTCGCGTTTCGTCGCTCGGCGCTCGACCGCCTCGCGCGCGAGGCGGGTGACGCCGCCACCGGACCGGTCCCGGAACTCGCGGCCCTCATCGCGGCGAGCGCCGTCGACCTCGCCGTGCACGACGCCTACGGCGTGGCGCTCGGCCTCGACACCTACCGCACGTACGGCGCCGACCACCTCGCGAGCGACCTCGCCGACCTCTTCGGGCCTGCGCTCGATCCGGCCGCTCGGTCCCGCTTCACGGGACGCCGGCCCGCGGACTTCCTCGTGGCGGATCCCCCACGGTCGCTGCTCGCCTGGCACCTGGTGGGCGGTCTCGATCCGCTCGAGCCGGGCGACCTGACGGGTGCGGAACCCGACGACGGGCACCCCGTCCTGCTCGCCGACTGGATCCGCGCCGACGGCCTCGAATGCCTCAAGGTGAAGCTGCGCGGCGACGACCTCGACTGGGATATCGAGCGGCTGCTGCGGGTGGGCCGCATCGGCCTCGCCCACGGCGTGACGCGATTCTGCGCGGACTTCAACTGCACGGTCACCGACCCGTCGTACGTCCACGCCGCGCTCGACGCCGTGACCGCCGCGTCCCCCGACCTCGCCGCGCGGCTGCTCTACGTCGAGCAGCCCTTCCCCTACGATCTCGAGGCGCATGCGATCGATGTCGGGTCCTTGGCCACGCGGACGCGGCTCTTCCTCGACGAGAGCGCGCACGACTGGCGGCATGTCGCCCGCGGCCGGGCCCTCGGGTGGAACGGCGTGGCGCTCAAGACGTGCAAGACGCAGTCGGGCGCGCTCCTCTCGCTGGCCTGGGCGCGCACGCACGGCATGGACCTCATGGTGCAGGACCTGACGAATCCGATGCTCGCCGCGATCCCCCATGCGCTCCTCGCGGCCCACGCGGACACGCTCGCCGGCGTCGAGACCAATGCGATGCAGTTCTATCCCGCCGCGTCGGTGACGGAGGCCGGGGTGCATCCTGGGCTCTACGCGCGGCGTCGGGGTCGGATCGACCTCGGCACGCTCGCCGGGCCCGGCTTCGGCATGCGCGTCGGCGAGATCGCCCGGGTGCTGCCGGAGCCGCACGCCGTGTGTGGCACGATCGATGCCGCCGCGTGGCGGCCGCGTGGCGGCGGACACGGCTGACGACGGGTCCGCCATGATCTACCGACCCGACATCGACGCCCTGCGGGCGGTCGCGGTGCTCCTGGTGGTGCTCTTCCACGCGCACGCGCCCGCATGTGCGGGTGGGTTCGTCGGCGTGGACGTGTTCTTCGTCATCTCGGGATATCTCATCACCGGCATCGTCATGTCGCAGGTCGACGAGGGCGCATTTAGCCTCGGCGCGTTCTACGGAAGCCGGCTGCGACGGATCGTGCCGGCACTGGCCGTGATGATGCTCGTGGTCTTTCTCGTCTGCCACGGCCTCGGGCTTGCCGTCGACGACTTCGCGTCGCTGCGGCGCTCGACGCGGGCCGCCCTGCTCATGTGCTCGAACATCCACTTCCGCGGGGCCACCGGCTACTTCGACCTCCCGGCGCATTCGCAGGTCTTCCTGCACACGTGGTCGCTCGGGGTCGAGGCGCAGTTCTATCTCGTCTATCCGGGGCTCGCGGCGCTCGTGTACCGCCGCTGGCCCGGACGCTTCAGCGGGATCCTCGGCGGCATGGCGGCCTGCTCGTTCGTGCTCTGCGAGCTGACGGTCCACGACGACCCGGCTGCCGCGTTCTTCCTCCTGCCGTCGCGTGCCTGGGAATTGCTCGCCGGAGGCGCGCTCGCGGCCACGGGGTGGTCGCCGGACTCCCAGGCAGGCAAGCGGTGGCTCATGCTCGGCGGCCTCGTCGCGATCGTCGCCGCGACCGTGACGTATGGACGTGTCGTGCACCCGACCTTCCCGGGGTTCGCCGCGCTGCCGCCGGTCGTCGGCGCCGCCGCCTGGATCGCGGGCGGCGACGGGCTCGTCGTCCGGCCCGGGCTGACGCGCGTCCTCGTGCGTCCGGTGACGCTGTTCGTGGGGCTCGTCTCCTACTCCCTGTACCTCTGGCACTGGCCCGTTCTCGTCATCGCCCGGCGACTCTCGGTCGAGCCCGAACTGCCGGCGTGGGCGACCGGCGCCGCCCTCCTCGTGGGTCTGGGGCTCGCGGTGGTGTCGTGGCGACTGGTCGAGATCCCGAGCCGTCGATG
>CAIUDO010000628.1 GCA_903897935.1 uncultured Pseudomonadota bacterium | reverse complement strand
GTACACGCTCACCGGCCTGCTCACCGGCGTGCTGTTTGGGCGCCGCCCGAGCCGGGTGCTCGCGTGGGACGGGAGCTGGAGCGTCGCCGCGAAGCGGTTCTTGTACAGCAACGGGGTCATCGCGAACGACGATCGGTTGGTCGTCGGCGCGTACGGCGGGGTGCTGACGAGCCTCGGCCCCAAAGCCGGCGGCTGGACGCGCGACGACGTCACGCGCTTGGACGGCGCGCTCGACAACCTGATGCGGGGCGACGATGGCCGGCTGTGGGTGGCAGGCCACCCCGAGCCGATCGCGTTCGCAAAGCACGCTGCGAACCCTACGAAGATCGGCCCGTCGATCATCTACGCGCTCGAGCCGGACGGCCCGCGCTGGACCCCGGCGATCACGCTCGACGACCACGGGGGGACCGTGCAAGCGAGCTCGACCGCGATCTACTGGCGTGGTGACCTCTGGATCGGACAGGTGTTCGAGCCCGGCGTCGTGCGCTGCGCGCCCCGCCCCTCCCCGCAGGACGCACCATGACGCTCCTCCACCTCCTGTTGGCGTGCCGCGACGAGCCCGCGGCGAGCCCGTCGTTCCCGACGTCGCAGCTTCCCGCCGAGCCGATCGCGTTCGCGCGGGGCCTCGACGGCGCCGCGATCGTCGGCGCGCGCGACGGGCTGTGGGTCGGCTCGGTCGCCTACCCCCTCCCCGGCGACGGCCCGGTCACGCTCGTGCACCCCATCGACGCCGACGCGGTCCTGGCGTACGTACACGGCTTCGGACTGTATCGGATCACCGCGACGTCCTCCGAGCGCGCCGAGTCGGGGCTCGACGCGCCCGCGCTTGGGTTGTTGTCGTCGACCGCCCGCCCGACGCCCACCGCCGCCGCCACCGGCCCCGACGGGTCGATCTGGCTGGCGACCGTCGGGGGGCTGTTTCGCAGCGCCGACGGCGCGTCGTCGTGGTCGCTCGTCGACCTCAAGAGCTCGGGCACGTTCCCGGTGCTGTTCACGGACGTCGAGGTGTTCGGCGACGTCGTCGCCGCCACCACCACCCTGCCCGACAGCCTGCTCCCGGAGTCGTTCGCCGGCCTCATCTCCGGGAAGGTGCTGATCAGCGAAGACGCTGGAGCGACCTGGGAAGATATCGGCGAGGAGCTGCCGAGCGTGTACGCGTCGAGCGCGGCGCTCGGCCCCGGCGGCTTGTGGGTCGGCACGCGGGACCGCGGCGTGTTCCAGTGGGATGGCGGCGCGTGGTCGCCGCTGACCGCGGACGGAGGCGGGCTCGACGACGTCACGTCGCTCGAGGCGCTCCCGGTCGGGGCGGTCGCCGCGACCGCGCACGGGCAGTGGTACACGCTCGACGCCGCGGGCGCCCCGGTGCGCGAGGAGCTGGGCCGCGTCGTCGCGATCGACGGTGGGCACGTCGCGTTGTCCGACGGCACGCTGGTGGTCGCAGCGCCCGTCGTCGGGCCGGCGATCGAACCGACCACGGGCACCTCGCCGGTATCCGTAGCGATCTCATTCCACGTGAACTACTACCACTCGTACCGCGGCGACAGCCCCACCGACGACGGGTTCGGGCTCGACATCGACGTCATCCGCAACACCCTCGACTGGCTCGACGCGCGTCCGCACGTGCACGCCGACTGGGACATCGAGAACGCGTTCACCCTCGACGACTGGATGCCGGCGTACAGCCCGGACATCTTGGAGCGCATCCAGGCCCGGGTCGCGAGCGGCCAAGACGACGTCCGGCTCATGTCGTGGAACAACGGCGCGGTCGCGGCGTCGACGCGCGAGGAGTTCGACGCCGCCGTCTCCCGCGGGCTCGTGTCCAACGAGGCGGCGTTCGGGCGCACCGTGCCCGGGGTGCAACCCCAGGAGTGCATGTTCACCCCCGATCACCTCGGGTGGTACGGCGCGCACGGCATCGAGTGGATCACCTTGTTCAACGCGTCGAACGGCTTTACCGCGCTCCGGCCGGACTACGACCTCGGCGACGGCGCGCGACCGTTCGTGATGCGGGACCCGCAGACCGAGGCGGAGCTCACCGTCGTGCCGGTGGTGCACCACGCCGACGTGCTCGATCACGGCGGCCTACGCGGCTGGGTCCGGCAGTTGCAGCACCAGGACCAGCCGTCGTTGTTGGTCGTACACTTCGACGGCGACGCCGAGAGCTGGGAGCAGTTCGACGCCGAGCTGGACGCGCTCGACGGCGTCGACGGCGTCGCGTTCACGACCATCCAGGCCTGGCTCGACGCGAACCCCGGCGCGCGCGACCCGACGGTGGACGCGGTCGGGGACCTCGCCGACGGCACCGGAGACGGGTTCGCGTCGTGGGCAGAGAAGGCGTTCAACCACGAGATCTACACGCTCATCGCCCAGGGTCGTGAGGACGCCGCGTTCGCGACCGCGCTGGCCCCGGGCGACCCCGACGTCATCGCCGCCGTCGAGGCCGCGCTCGAGCCGCGGCTGCGCGCGCTGTCGACGACCCACTTCGGGCTCGCAGCGCCGGTGCTGCACCCCGACCGGATCGCGAGCGCCCGCGCGTACGCGCAAGACGCTGCCACCCTCGGCGCGGCCGCCAAGGAGCTCGCGCACGCGCGCGCCCCGGTCGGCGCGGGCGTGCTCCAGGTGGTCCAGCCGCGCGGCGCGACCGGGCCGGCGCTCGTCGACTTCACCGTGTCGGTGCCGGCGTCGGCGCTCGCGGATCCCGAGCACGGGCTGGTCGTGTACGACGCCGAGGGGGCGCCGGTTCCGTCGCGCGTGCTGTCGATCGGCGGCGGTGATCCGGCGGAGGTGGCCGCGCAGGCGCTGATCACGGTCGTCCCCGGCACCTCGGACCTGTCGTGGTCGTGGGGGCCGCCGGAGGGGGCGTTCGGGCTCACCGACGCGGACGCGCCGTCGATCGCGGCGCTGCAGAGCCCGTTCGCGACGTGCGCGGGGGTGACGACCGAGGCCGCCGCCGGCGACGAGCTGGCCAGCGCGGACGCGCGCGGCGGGTACGCGGCCGCAGAAGCGGACTGGGTCGTCGATCTGTGCGGCGCCACCGGGCCGATCTCCCGCTCCCTCACCCGGTGGGCCGGGCTGCCCGGCGTGGTCGTCGAGGTGACGGGGGTGTTGCCCGGCGACGACGTGATCGACGAACTGCAGGAGATCGTGCTCACCCCCCTCCAGTGCGACGGCGCGAGCGAGGTCGCGTGGCGCGCGTACGGGGGGGCCGAGCGGTCGCGGGCGCCGCGGACCCAGGTCGGGGCGTGGAACGGACAGGCGGCGGACGGGTGGGCCCGGTGGGCGTGCGGTGATGGCGCGCTGGCGGTGGCGCATCGGGTGACGGAGCGGACGTCGATGGCGTTCGCCCCCGTCCGGAACCTGGGGGGTTCCATGCTGATCGCCCCGCTGGGCACCCTCTGGAGCGCGGCGGCGTGGCATGACGGGCCGGCGACGGGGGGGATGGGGCTCGGCGACATCGTCGTCCCGATCGTCGGCAGCCAGTTCCACCCCGCGGCGCCAGACTGGGGCGGGGAGGTCGTCACGTACCGGTTGCTCGTCGGAGACAGCGACGAGGCCGTCACCAGCGACGTGCTCGACCTGTTCGCGCACCCACCGTGGGTGCGGTCGGGCAGCTGACCGCCGTACGCAAACAGAGCGTAGAATGAGGTACACAGGGTATCACCTTCGTCGAAGCTAGCCCCCTCCGAGCAGAGGGGCGTTCGGACCCAGACGTGTTCTTACTCCGGCATCAATGTACTTCTCGAGCTGCTCCGCAATCAAGGGATCGAGCAAGTCCTCGTAGGTAAACGCGGCGACGGAGACATTCAGGCATACCTCGCTGTCGTAGTCCAGCTCACACTCGCCACGAAGCACGTACTCGACGTACTCCGCTACTGCTAGCTCCGGTGTGGTCATGCTCTTGCGAAGATCCGTGGCGTCGAGGAACTGATAGCCATCCAAGAGCGCCGTGGTCTGCGCCATCAGGGCCGCATGCGCACACATGGGCAACTCGGTCTTTAGACGACATCCCTCTCTCAGAAGTTGTTCCCACGTATCAACAGAGTGTTGCCTGGACTGCGCTAGCCCGTTCTCGAGGCGGACAAGCGCGGCATCTCGGATCTCTGGCGCCAGAGGGGGGCCGGCGGACTCCGGTCGACGCGCAGGCGCCACTTCCGGCAACCGCCGCCGCCCTTCCGCGCGCGATCGCGCATCCGGTTCACGCGCAACGGCGTCGCGTGCGCTGGAGGAACCTCCAGCTTGCGGTGGGGTGGATTGCCTGCTCGCGTCGGCTGTCGTGTCCTCACCGGACAGCAGTGCGACCAGGACCCCGGCGACAGCGACGCCACTTGAAAGCGCAGCAAGGCGCCACCTTAACGATCGTCGCGACGCCCAGTCAGACATACTGACTCATGCACCTGACGGCCTCGAACAGCGCGGCGTCACGGGTATCCTGCGCATCGCGAAGAGCGGCCTCTTGGTCGCTGCAATCGCCTCCAGACGTCTCGGCCCAGAACCGGCACAGCAGCAGCGCATTCTCCGCGTCCCCGACCGCATTCTCCGCCAGTTGTAGGTTCCGGCGCTGCAAAGGGCAGGGCAAATCACTTCTTCCTTCCACCTCAAGAGACCCACCGCGATGCACGCTCGCTGTGGCGCCGATTCCCAGCGTGCCCACCCCCGCACGAACCGGAATTGCTCCGGTGCGAATGGACGCCTTGAACCCGAAGCTCATGCTGACCTCGTCTCGATGCGCCCGGTCACGCGCACCGCCACCAGCCCCGTCCCCGACGTCCGACTCACAACCACGACGAACCGAATCCACAGCTTCCCCGCCTGCGAGTTCTGCGGCAACAACGTGAAGCCCACGCCGTAGCCGGTAGTCACGCTCGTCAACGCGGACCCCAACAGCGTCACCGCGCCCGCCGTCGGCGTCGACGCGTCATCATACCACGTCGCCTGATCGTTCGAGAGCTGGTACCCGAGTTGCCCCGAACCAGGCGCCGTCAGCGCCATCATCTCCATCGCCGCCGCCCGAACGGCCTTGATGCTCGCCGTCGACATCGGCCCGGCTACCACGTGAATCGTCCCCGCCGTATCCTCCGCGAACAGCGTGTCGGGCCCGTACACGAACACACCCGCTCCTTCACACGACATGGTGCACTCCTTGTTGGCTCCAGACACATACCCCCCCCCCCCCCCGGCGGACGGCCAGAGTCAGACGGGGGTTACGGCCATTGTTGACATGTTCCTGACAACCGAACGCCTGGACGCGCGCGACCGACCGCAGCCGACGCGCCGCTGGCGCCTCCTCGGATCGCGAAAGGAGTGTTCCCAACTTGTTGACCAGGATCTCGCGCGCGGTGTCCACGCGAACCGGCACGACCAGCGCGCGCTCCTGAAGCGGCAACAGTCGGCTACCCGACACGAGCGGCCTCCCAACGGTTCAGCAGGAACGTCCAGAGATCACGCTCTTTGCCGAGGATGGGGCGAACGCGGTCCCACATCTGCCGGATCTCCGCGAGGGACACGTACAAGAAGACGTCGTCGGGCTTCGCTTGGCGCATCAACTTGGCGAGCCAGTACGCCCGCAAGTCGGGATCGTCGGTCGCGAGGGCAGCCTTGAACTGCTCCTCCGTGACGTCGCAGTCCCACAAGAAGTACGGTCTACCCTTGGTGTCGAGCCGCAGGTGATCGGGGGTGGGGAGGATCATCGGGACTCCACGCGCAGCTTATCGCGACCGCACGGATCGGGTCCGCGCCACCCGTCGTCACCCGCGCTCGACGCCGCACCCACGCGCAACACCTGCCAGCGGTCCGACGTCACCGGTGGCGCACCCTCACGACCACCCACGCCCACCCGTCACCGTCGATGTTGCGCGCCGTCCACGTCCCGAACGAGCTGCCGACATGCGACAGCGGCACCCGACAGCGCCGCGCGTCGTCCCAGCACCGGAAGCGGAGCGTCTCACACGGGTAATCCTCGTCGAACGGGTTGGGGAACCCGACGGGCATGTCCGCGTACTCCGCCCGATGCCGCGCCGTCGCCGCGTCGATCTCCTCGCCCACGGTGGTGGGGTCGACCACGTCCAACAGCCCCTCGCCTACGATCGTGAACCCGTCGGCCTCCTCGCGGAGCATGCCGTGGGTCACCGCGCCGTGCTCGCCGAACATACGCAGCACACGCGAGAAGCCGGCGCGCCGATACGCCTCCGGCATCGACGGGAGCGGGGGCAAGGGCACCGCCGCGGCGGGCACGTGCTGCGGGAGCGGGATCGGCCACGCGAGGTGCGCCAGCACAGGCGAGGTCAGTCGGACGGTGCCCGTGCTGAACCGAACCAGGTTGCCCTCGTCGTCCTTGACGAGCTCGGGCTCGCGGTCGGGCACGCGCGGCTCGGGCTCGTCGCGCTTGTCGGGCTTCGGTGGCCGCGGCCGCACCCGCGCGACCTCGTCGCGCCACCGGGCGACCGCGCTCGCGAAGTCGGGCCCCACGGCCATCACCCCGCCCTCGAAGGCGTCGATCACCACCCAACCCGCAGCGTCGTCGGGGAGCCGCCCCTCGAACGCGGCCTCGCGGAGCGCCCACCGCGCGCGCCCCCACGCCCCGGCCACCCCACCCGGCATCGGCAACGGCAGCAAGACGCGGTGGGGCAGCAGGCGCTCCGGCTCGAGCTCGAGCACCCACGCGACCATCTGATCGACGGTGTGCCCGTTGACATCGAGCTCGGGGCGGCACGCGAGCGAGAACGGCATCGGCGTCGGGGGGCGCGCGAGGGGGTCGATCACCCACGGGCGGGTGTTGAACGCCCGCCCGTACCAGAAGACGTCACCGCAGGCCGACCACGACGCGCTCGCCCGCACGCCGCGGTCGTCGTACTCGATCTCGACCGAGCCCGTGCCCTCCGCGATCTTCAGCGAGCCGCCTTGCATGTTCGGGCTCTGGGGGAGGATGTCGAGCGTCGGGTCCTGTGGCCAAAACGGCTCGTCGCCGGGCGTCCACCCTTCCGGGGCGTCCTCCGCGGTGACCGCCCCGGAGTTCACGAACGTCCCGATGACCATCTGCCCGATCCCGGCGATCCAGGCATGCTCCAGCAACGGGACGGGCAAGAGCCAGTCCGGATCCTCCCGGTCACGGACGTAGCAGCGCCGACGCGTCTCCCCGCCCTCCGGGTCGATCCACGCGCGCTCACCGAGGTGCGCGACGACACGATCGAACAGCTCGACGGCCCGGTCCATCGTGAACAACGAGCGGACGACGGCCTTCTGGGCGTGCAGCGCCGGGATTCGCCCGACCTCGATGAGGCCTTCTCGCTCGGCCCAAGGCTTGTAACGCTCTGGAAGCTCGGCCATGTCAGCGGATAGCCGCTTCTTCTCGGACGAGCCAGCGCCCACGCGGGGGCGCCGCGACGGCATCCGCCGACGCGCGACACGCAGCCAGCCCGACCTGATCAGGCACCCGCGGTGGGCGCGGTTCGGCGGCTGACCGAGCGCGACCCTCCAGCACAGCGACGCCGGCCGCACAGTACACCTCGCCGATGGGGTTGGACAACGCCAAGGCGACCCGCTGGCGCACGACATAGTCTGCGCGGATATACGCCGGTACCTCCGTGGTGACGAACCCGGGCTTCCGCACCACGACTTGGTAGCGACCCGGCAGGAGCGCGGTGATGGTGCACACGCCGTCGTCGTTCGTGCTGCACTGCACCTGCCCGGACGGCCCTGTAGCCTCGACGACGGCGCCCGGAATCGGCAGCCCGCCCCAGGGCACCGGAGGGCCCACAGGCTCCGGGACCGGGGCGTCGGAGCGCCGGGACGCGCGCTCCCATCGCCGCTCGCTCCTGCGCACGCCTCGAAGCCACCGCTCGACGGCCCAGGAGTCCTCACTGTCGGCGACCTCGACGGTCAGCGCCCCCGTCTCCGGCTCCGACGCCGAAGCGACCATCAACCACCCCCAGGCCACGATCCACATCGGCGATGCCTCCCGAACCGAACGTGTCACGCGCTGCCCAGCCGTTAACCGCCGGTACGACGCACCGGGTCTGTGAAGGCGCCTCAATTCCGCCCCGCCGGGACGTCCCACGTGGGTCGATGCGAGGCGCCCCATATGTGGCGCCGCAGCCGGTCACACCCAATGGGTATTCGCTGCTTCATGACCGGTGGGGGTCGTCGTAGCGGCGGTGGTCGATGTGGGCAACGCGTCGCTTGATCCGATGGGAGGTTGGTTCGAGGGTCGCGGCGACGCGTTGTCCAAGGGGGTGGGCGACTGTGTGCGACCCGTCGACCTGTCTGGACGTTGCGGGCCGGTGTCGGCGCAGGGTCGTGCACGGTCGTCCACGCCCGGCATCGTCCACCGCCGTTCTTGGCACTCGACTACCGGCGGGTGGGTGTCGAGGACCCACGTGGGTCGCGTTGGTGGTGACG
>CAIUDO010000627.1 GCA_903897935.1 uncultured Pseudomonadota bacterium | reverse complement strand
TCGCAGGCGATCGAGCTCGAAGTGGTCGCGTTGCACGAGTCGCGGGGCGCGCTCGACGCTGTGGAGCGCTGCGTGGAGGAGCGGGAGCGCGCTGAGCGTCGCCGCCGGTCCGAGCTGTACGGGGTGACCGAAGATCCCCGCGACAACACGCGCGTCCGTTGGCTGGTCGAGCCGCTCTCGTTCTCCGACCGCCTCCCAGAGACCGACCGCCTCGGCGCGACCGCGGCGTTGCTCGCAGTGTCGTTCTCGCTCGGCTTGCTCGCGGAGCTGATGGCGCGCTTGCGCAGCTCGGGCCTGCTCGAGACGCTGCTGCTCGTCCCGGTGCGCCCCGCCGAGATCCTGGCCGCGATGGTCGCGGCGGCCACGGTGATCGTGGGGCTCGGAGTCACGCTCGCGCTCCTGGTGCACGCGGCGGCGTCGGTCGCGTTCGGCGTCGAGATCGGGGGATCCTGGTCGTTGTTGTGGGTCGTCCCGGCGATCGTGGCGCTGGTCACCCACGCCGTCTGGGCGAACGCGGACGTGCCGGACCTGCGGGCCGCGACGTTCCGGACGCTTCGGGTCACGTTCGAGTGGCAGGCGCTCGTCATGGCCGCGATGGGCCTGTGGTACGCGGTCGGGCCGACCGCGGGGGCGCTTGTCCCGCTCGGAGGCTTGTTGTTGGCGGTCGCGGGCTGGGGGGACCCGTTGCCGGCGGTCCTGTCGAGCGCGGCGTGGGTCGGGCTGCTCGGGTGGGCGGCGACCCACCGCCTGGCGCGTGGGGGAGGGCAGGGCGCGTTCGACGAGGGCGTCGCGGCGCGGCACGCCGAGGGGCGCTACGGGCGCGAGGTCCTCATCTTGTTCTTCGCCGGGACCGCGGGCACGCTCGCGTGGGTGCCGAGCCTGCTGTTGCCGTACCCGACGGCGGCCGTGGTGATGGGTCAGCTCGCGTTCTTCTTGTTGCCGGCGCTCGGGGTGTCCTGGGTGGTCGGCCTCGACGCGCGGCGCGTCCTCCAGTGGCGCGCCCCCGGGTGGCGCGCGTGGGCGGCGACGCCGTCGGTGGCGATCGGGATGTTCTCGCTGGGCTCGTTGGTGTACCGCGGGTGGGAGGCGTGGATCGGTGTCGACTCGGCCGTGCTGGAGTCGTTCGGGCTCATGATCCCCGGCACCGACGACCTCGTCGGCATGCTCGTGTTCTCGCTCGTGCCCGGGGTGTGCGAGGAGCTGATGTTCCGCGGCGCCATCCTCGGCTTGTTGCGGCGGCGCGGCGGGCACCTGGGGCCGGTCGTCGCCCAGGCGATCCTGTTCGGGCTCGCGCACGTGCTCGCGTTCCGGGTCGCGCCGACCGCGGCGATGGGCTTGTTGTTGGGGTGGTTCGCGGTGCGCACACGCTCGGTCGCGCCCGGGATGGTCGCCCACGCGGTCAACAACCTGCTCGCGATGGGCCTGGCGTCAGCGGCGGCGGCGGGCTCCTTCCCGGCCCGCCCGCCGATCGTGTTGCTCATTGGAGGCGTCGTGGTCGGGCTCGTAGCGGTGTGGTGGTCGGGCGACGGCCCGTCGAAGGACGATCCGTGAGCGAGCTCCGCGTGGTCGCGGCGGCGATCGTCGACGACGGACGGGTGTTGTGCGCGCGACGGGGCGTCGGCGGCGCGGACGCCGGGCTCTGGGAGCTGCCCGGCGGCAAGGTCGAGGTCGGAGAGGCCGACGCCGACGCGCTCGTCCGCGAGATCGAGGAGGAGCTCGCGGTGACGATCGAGGTGACCGGGCCCCTGGGCGCGTCGCTGCTCACGCGGCCAGGGCGCGACCTGCGTCTGGTCGCGTACTGGTGCCGCCTCGTGCGTGGGACGCCGGTCGCGCTCGAGCACCAGGAGATCCGTTGGTGCGACGCCGACGCGTGCGGCGCGCTCGACTGGGCCCCCGCAGACGTCCCGCTGGTCTCTGCGGTCGTCGCTGCGTTGCGCCGCGACGTGTGATCACCCGCCTCCGGGCGCCTCGCGCTCGAGCTCGATCGGCCCCCACGTGTTGTCGCTGGCGCGCTCGTTGACGTCGTTCAGGCTGTCGACGCGCACCCACGACGTGCAGCGCTCGCAGTCGCCGGGGGACCACGGCGCGACCAGGTCGATGTTGATGCGTGCTCCTGCCGGCAAGGACGCCACGCGCGCCCACAGGTCCCCCGTAGCGCCGAGGCGCGGCGCGGTGGGGGTGTCGAGCCAGGCGTCCACGTAAAAGCCGCGCGCTTCCTGGGCGCTTTGGTTCTCCACCACGAGGTGGTACCAGTAGACGTCAGCGCTCAGCCGGGCCTGCGCGACCACCGTCGCGAGCTCTGGCGCGCTCGAGAGCTCGCCGTCGACCAGCGCGGCGAGGCGTGACTCGATCGCCGGCTGGCCCCCGGCCACGTGGTCGGCGGGGTCCACGAACACGGCGACCGAGTGCGCCACCGCGGCCGCTTCGTCGTCCTCGGTTTCGGGCTCGACGACCTGAAACGGCAGGTAGTAGTTGATCTCCTGCCCGGCTGGCAACGTCGGCACCCAGCGGGACAGCGGCGCGAGCTGCTCGCGCGCCGCCTCCGGGTCGTCGACCCACAGATCGATGAAGAACCCGGGCGTGTCGAGCGGGGACGGGTTGCGCAGGGGGAGCTCGATCGCGTGCTCCTCTTGGATGTGGTACGCGACCGCATCGTCTGCGAACAGGGCGGCCTCGCCCTCGCCGAGGACGGCTTCGATCGACGCCCCGTGGCCGCGGTAGGTGGCCTCCACGGTGCCGTCGTCGGTTGCGAACAACGCGCCGCCCAGCACCTCGACTGGGCCGCTCCACGCGACCTGGGCTGCCCCGTCGGACGACGCCCCGTCGGACCACCCGAGCGTGACATCGACCACGATCGGCTGGTCTGCCTGGGGGTAGGCCTCGGGCCGATCGAGGAGGATCCCGATCAGCGCGGCGTCGGTGACCTCGAACGTGCTGCCCCCGGAGACGGGCCCGAGCGTGGCGGTCACCGCGACCGTGCCCAGGTTGTTCGCGACCACCTGCCCGGACGAGCCGACGGACGCGATGCCGGGCGTCGCGGTGGACCATGCAACGGTGCTCGTGGCGTCGACGCGGGTGTGATCGGCGAGGATCGCGGTGGCGCGTAGCTGGACGGTCTCGTGGCGGCCAGCGCGGACGTAGGCGGGCGAGACCTCGACCACGAGCACGCGGGGGCGTCGGGCTCGGTCACGTTCGTGGCCTGCACCCCGCAGCCCGACAACCCAACGGCGAGCGCGGACCGGCGCGTCATTCGAGCGCCGCGACGACTTCGGCGCCGACGCGCTCGCCAGCGCGCAGCGCCCCCTCGATGTACCCGGACCACGCGTAGGCGGCCTCGGTCCCCGCGGTGTGCACACGGCCGAGCGCCGCGAACCGCGCGCCCTCGACGGCGTGCAGCGCCCCGGTCGGGCCGAGCGCCACCGGGCCGCCGCCGCTCCACGGGTCGGCGCCCCAGTCTTGCTCCAAGTACGCGTCCGGCGCGGGGCCGTCGCCGAGCAGGCGGGTGAGTTGCGCCGCGAACGCCGCGTGTCGCTCGGCCTCGGGCGCCCGACCCCACCTCCGCGCCTGGTCTCCGGTGACGAACCCCAGCAGCGCCCCGTGGCTCGCGTCGGCGGGGCTGTCGTCGATCACGAAGCACGCGGGCCCGACATCGCTCACACCGGACCCGCTGAGCCCGCGGTCGCGCCACCACGGGGTCGGGAAGCGCGCGAACACCTTGACCGCGTTGCCCATCGGCATGCGCTGCGTGAGCTGCTGCGCGGCGGCGGGCAAAACGCCGAGGTCGATCCGGGCCCGCGCCGCGGGGGGGAGCGCGAGCACGAGCCGCTGGGCGCGGACCGGGCCGTCGTCCGTGGTGACGACCACCCCGGCGCCGTCTTGGTTCACCATCCGAGCGGGGCACGACAGGCGGATCGCGCCCGCGGGCAGGCGTGCGGCGAGCGCCAGCGCGAGGCCTTGCGCGCCCCCTACGAACCGATCCTGTTGGGCGCCGCCCTCCGTCTCGACGAGGCGGCGCAGACCGCCGCATCCGCCAACGTAGGCGAGCAGGAACAACGCCGACATGTCGCGGGCCTCCGCGCCGAACACCGCGCCGAGCGCTACGTCGAGCAGCGCCCGCCCGGCCCGCGTGCGCAGCCAGCGGTCCCGGAGGCTCGCCACCGACGTCGCGTCGAGCGCGGCGGCGTCCGGGTGCGCGAGCGGGTCGGCCCACGACACCCGCGCGGCCATCCGGTCGATCCGTCGCAGGGCGAGCTCGACCTCGGCGAGCGCCAGCCACGACGTCTTCGGGATCGATCCGTAGAAGGTGGCCCGCGCGCCGTCGATCTCGAGCGCGTTCGCGCCCGCGGTCCAGGTCGGGAACAGCGGGAGGCCGAGCGTGGCGCACCACGCACGCGCCCGCTCCTGGGACGGCCCGAGCCATTGGCCGCCGAGGTCGTGAGGCGCGCCCCACGCGCTCGTCGTCCAGGTGCGCCCGCCGACACGATCCCGTGCTTCGAGCACGATGACGCTCCGCCCAGCGCGGTGAACGGTGTCCGCTGCCACCAAACCGGACACCCCCGCCCCGACGACGACGACGTCGGCGCCGAGGGTCACGACCAGCGGGCCTTCGTGCTGGTGACCCGCCCGGTCCGGTGCGGCGCCGCCCCGGTCTCGATGCGGTGCCACCCCGCGACCGACTCCCTGCGATGCAGCACCCAGCCGTGCTGCCCGTCGGCGAGGTAGCTGTTGCAAGCCGCGCAGGTGCCGTCATCCTCGATCGCGATCGCCTCGGCGCCGCACGCCGAGCAGCGGTCCACGGTGCCCATCGAGCCGTTCGGGCCGCGGCGGAGCATCGTCCAGTACTCGGACAAGACGACGGGATCGTCGGGCGACCCGTCGACGAGCTCGCCGTTCGCGTCGACCACGTAGTCCCGCATCTTCCATCGCAGCCGGAGCGTGATCGCGGTGAAGTCGGCGTCGCGCTCCACCAGGACGAACTCGTGGGACAACATCTCGGGGTCTTCTTGGTGGTGGTCCTGCTGCAAGAACGCGCGCGTGCGGTACCGGGAACGGACGGCATCGAGCGCTGCGTCGGTGCAGCAGCCGCGCACCGGCTCCAAGGTTCCTTCGCGCTCGGCCTCCAGCACCGCGACCAACACGTGGCCGCAGTGCTCGACCAGCAGGGCGGGGTCGAACGAGCCGAGCAGGGTGACGAGCCCGGCGATGTCGGCGTCACACGCTGGATCACGCAGCGACGCCAGGTTCGCGTGCTGGGCCCGCAGCTGCACCTCGAGCGGCGCCGCCTTGGGCCGCCACGTCTCGTGCTGCAGCACCTGCGTGAGCTGCCACGGCTGTGCGCTGCGACCGTAGTGGGTCGCGCAGTTGACACAACGGCCACCGGAGTCGAGCTCGAAGCGTGCCTTGCACGACCCACACCCAAGCGTGAGGCCGCACGAGATCGGCACGCTGGTCGCGCGCAGCGGCCGCACGAACAACAACCGATCGTACGTGACGAGCGTTCGGTCCTCGTCGTGCGCGGTGCGCTCCTGCCGGAACGCCTCGACGCGGGCTTCGAGCCGCAGCGCGTCGGCCACCTCGGTGAGCGTGAGGTCGATTCGGGTGACGGCGAGCTCTTCGAGCTCGGCGACGTCGGCGTTCGCGGTGATGAGCTGGTCGCGCGCCTCCGGCCGTACGAACGGCGCGACGTCGTCCCACTCGAGCCCGCCGACCGCGCCGCGGATGAGCGCGGAGTACGCCCGGTGTACGGCCAGCTGGGTCGCGGGCACCGACATCAACGGATCGCGGTCGCGAATGCGGCGGAGGTCGTCACCGGGGACCGGCACTCGCGTCTGGGTGGTCGTGGGGTTCTCGATCGTGTGGGCCGCGCCGGGCATGGTTGCGGCCTGGCCCGTCTGCTCTTCTTCCGCCTGGCGCGCCCGGAACACCAACCACCCGCCGGCGACCAGCGCCATCAGCAACGCGGCCGAGCCGACCACCACCTGGGTCTGGCCCATCGGGTTGACCGGCAACGTCGCGCGGAGGCGATCCGCCTCGGCTGGGAGGCCGTAGCGCTCGGCGAGCGCGATCTTCTCTTCGGTGGAGAGGCCCTCGGCGGCGCGCTCGTACTCGGCGACGACCCGCGGATCGACCGGCTTGGGCGCCTCGGCCTCCCGCTTGGCGTGTGCGACCGCAGACGGATCGACGTTCACCGCGTCGATGAGGTTCGACCACATCAAAACGCCAGCCGCAGTCGCGACGAAGAACAAGAACACGAGGAGGATGATGCCGGAGCCGCGGTTCACGTGGCCTTCCTTGGTGCGCTGCGGCTGACGAGCATGCCACGCGTTTGGGTAAGGATACTACAGGAGTGCCGTATGATCTTGTTCGTCCCTTGCACAATCACTGAGGGGCGGCAGGCAGGCGCGCCTCGTGCTGCCCGTCCACTGCCGACCAGACCACGCGGTCGCCGACGAAGCGAGGCGGGTCCCGGTGTGGCGGTGGCACGAACCCTGGCGGCGGGCCGTTGCCGGCGGCGTAGCTCGGGTGCTCGGGGTTGGTGAGCCGGGTCTGCGCACCCGTCTCCGCATCTACGTACCAAAGACCGGTTACACCCTGGCTGTTGGGCGCCGCGAACACCGCGCCCGCGCCGTCGGGCGCGACCGCGATCCGGTCGAGCGCGCCGTGGGTGGCCAGGACCCGCCACCCCGACGGCGATCCGTCACCCGTGACCCACACCAGCGACACCGAGCCGTCCACGTCGAGCGCGGCGGCGAGCCACGCGCCCGCGGGGTCGGCGACCGGGCGTTCGACGAGCATCCCGACGCGCTCGCCGCGGACCGTCAGGGCGCCGTCGTGCGCCTCGACGAGCAGGCCGCCGATCGTCCACGCGCCGTCGGTCGAGGGACGCAGGTCCGTCTCGGGCGGCAGGTCGGCGCCCGCCGCGGTCGCGGCGAGCAGCGCTCCGATCAGCGGACCGGCGATCACAGGGTTGCCGCGCACGAATCAGAGAGGTCGGTGACCGCGCCCAGGCACGCGAACGCGGCTTCGAACGCCGCGACGTCGCTCTGGTCCGCCTCGCAGATGCCGGACGCGTCGATGCAGTCGACGTAGTCGAGCAGCGCGGCCTCGTCGTCGGCGGTGCACCCCTCGGTGGCCGCCGCGCACGTGTCGACCGGCACCGCGACGTAGTTGCCGCTGCAACGCTCCGCCAGATCGCTCGAGGCTTCGCAGTAGCTCTGCCCGCAGCCCACGAGGAGCATCGGGA
>CAIUDO010000626.1 GCA_903897935.1 uncultured Pseudomonadota bacterium | reverse complement strand
TGGGGCCGGATCGTCGGCGGTGGGTGCTCGCCGGCGAGCGCGCGGCGATCGAGGCCGGCCTGCCCGGGCACCCCATCGTGTGGCAGCGGCAATGACAAGATTGTTACACAGTGGCCCGCTGGGGGTCCCCGTTGGCGAAGAAGAGTGACCGCCGTCGCCCGCTGGTCGTATCGCAGCGCCATGGGTCGTGGCCGTTTCAGACCGGGCGGGTGATCGCGAGCTTGCTGCGGCGCGGCCTGACGATGGAGCAGGCCACCACGGTCGCCAAGGACGTGCGCGCTCGCGTGGCTCAGCTGGACCGTGTCGAGTCGGCGGCGTTGGTCGCCCACATCGCGAGCGCGCTCGTCGCCGGGGGGCACGGGCACCTCGCGAAGGACGGCCGCGTCGCGCCGGGGCCGAGCGACCCGCTGCAGGTCGTCGTGGCCGGGCGGGCCGAGCCGTTCCCGCGCCACATCCTGCTGCGCGACGCGGTAGCGGTCGGGGTCGACGTCGCGCGGGCGGGGGCGTTGGTCGACAGCGTGCACGCGCGCTTGATGCTGATCGCGCAGGTCGTGCCGGAGCAGCTCGTGCGGGAGCAGTTCGAGCTCGCGCTCGGCGCCGAGGGGCCCGAGGCGGTGCGCCGCTATCGCCTGATCGAGACCATCCGCGCGTCTCAGGTGCCGGTCGTCGTGTTCCTCGGCGGGGCGTCCGGCACCGGTAAGTCTACGTTGGCGTTGGAGCTGGGGTTCCGGCTCGGCATCCGGCGGACGCTGTCGACGGACATGGTCCGGGAGACGATGCGCGCGGTCCTCGCCCCCGCGATCGTGCCGGGCCTGCACGACCACTCGTTCGGTGGCCTGCGCGACCCCGACGGCATGCTCGACCCGCGTGGGCGTGTCATCGCCGGCTTCTTGCAGCAGGCGGCGCAGGTTCGGGTCGGCGTGCGCGCGGTCGTCGGGCGCGCGGTCCAGGAAGGGACGCACCTGCTGGTCGAGGGCACGCACCTGTTGCCGCCGTTCTCGGAGTTCGTCCCGGCGGGAACGAAGGTCGCGTGCGCGGGGATGGTGCTGGCGGCGCCGTCGTCGGAGCATCACCGGCAGCGGTTCCCCGACCGTCCCGGCACCCGTGACAGCGCCGCGGCGCTCAACGGCTTCGACGCGATCCGGATCGTGCACGATCACGTGCTGCACCTCGCCGAAGAGACCGACAGCCTCGTGCTCGTCGCCCCGGATCGCGCGGTCGCCCCGCTGTACGCGATGGACCTGCTCGCCCGCGCCATCGTGGGCTGACGTCAGGAGACGAGCACGATCCCGAGCGGCGTCGCGGCGGGGCGCAAGCGCGCTTCAGCGGCCGCCAGCTCGCTCCGACGCGTCACCCGCGCGTGAACGACGAGCACGAACCCTTCGACCGCGCCGGCGTCGCGGGGGGCGTCGCGCGGGGTGAGGGCGAGGCGCACCGCGCCATGCGGCGCCGATGGGTCCGCCGTCGGGGCGAGCGGCGCGGCCTCGCGCCCCGCCGACGCCGCGGCCTGGCTGATCGCCTCCCACACCCACCCGACGGGCGCTGGCCCGACCGGCACCAGCCAGACGGCGAGCGGCTCCGTGGGCCCCGGCGACGCGACCTGGGCCAGCCGCGCCGCCGCCCACGCCGCCCCGCGCGCGGTCGGGCCGTCGAGCGACGCCGGCAACGCCCCGTAGGGCAGCACCGCGAGCAC
>CAIUDO010000625.1 GCA_903897935.1 uncultured Pseudomonadota bacterium | reverse complement strand
CGGCCGGCAGGGCGTCGCGCTCGACCGCGACGGCAACCGGATGATCGTGCACGGCGGCCGGTTCCGCGACGGAACGTCGGGCGACTACGAGGTCCTCACGGACCTGTGGGCGTTCGACCTCACGACCGACACCTGGACCGAGCTGCCGTCCGCGGGCGGGCCGGCGCCGCGGCACAGCCACGTCGCGTGGTCCGCAGGTGGGGTCTTCTACGTGTACGGCGGCAACGCCTCGAACGACGGGGCGTTCTACATCCCGCTCGATGATCTGTGGGCGTACGATCTCACGGGCGGCGAGTGGACGGAGCTGTCGAAGGGGCCGGGGGAACGAATCTTCGCCGCCGGAGACGTGTCGGCGGACGGGCAGACGCTCTACATCTACGGCGGCACCGAGGACTTCTTCGGGCCGACGGTGGGCGACTTGTGGGCGTACGACGTCGGCTCTGACGCGTGGACCGAGCTGCACGACGGCTCGGGGTCGGCGCCGGTCGAGCGGTTCGGCCCGAGCCTCGCCTACGATCCGGCCGGGGACGCGCTGTTCCTGTTCGCGGGCCACGACACGACCGACCTCGGGAACACGAACCAGCTCTGGTCGTTCTCGTTGGCGTCGGGGTCGTGGACCGAGCTGTCCGAAGGCGACGTGGTGGACGCGGGGGGCAACGGCTTCTGCGACTTCCCCGCCGACTTCACCGATCCGGACCTGGGCAGCCCGGAGCGGCGGTACCTGGGCGCCGCGGTCACGGCGGCGGACGGCGAGCTGTTCATCTTCGGAGGCAAGTCGGACTGCGGCGTGCTCAACGACGTGTGGTCGTGGTCGGGCGGGGCGTGGACCGAGCGCAGCTCCGCGACGAGCGGCGAGATCTGCCTGCGGGCGTTCACCGAGTGCTCGACGATGTGCTACTGAGCCGCGCCTTTCGATTGGAAGCACCGGTTCGTCCTAAGAAGTGGGACGATCGCCCGGCGGCGGTTGTTGCACCCGGCATCGACGGCGGCGATGGTCTTCGGGTGCAGCAGCGCCACATCGGCCCCCGCTGAGGCGTCGGCCGGAACCATCGGGCTCGAACTTACGTAGGCGCGGAGCAATCCCCCTTGAACTGGACACGGGGGCGTGGCGGCGATGGCCGGCCTCCGGTCGCTCGGTCGGCGCCGCCCAATATCGGGCGTTTCATCGTTGACGGGGTCGGGCGCCGCGCCTGCTCGGTGGGCCGGTGTCAAGTTCAAGGGGGATTGCTCGGCGCCTAGGTAAGTTCGAGGCGCGTTGTTCCCTGGGCGCCCATCATGAACCGCCCCGCAGAGCGCACGCGCCGAGCGCGACCATCTCCGCGCCTCCGACCTCGTCGGAGTAAGCGCCGGTCTCGATGGGGGCAGTGCGGGCCTCTTCCCGAAACGCGTTAGACCGGCGCACCTCACCCCAGGAGCGCCACATGGCTACCGTCAAACCAGGAGTCGTCACCGGGAGCGCGTACAAGGCCGTCATCGACGCGGCGAAGGCCGGCGGGTACGCGCTGCCCGCGGTCAACGTCGTCGGGACGAGCAGCGTGAACGCGGTGCTCGAGGCGGCGGCGAAGGCTGGCAGCGACGTCATCATCCAGCTCTCGAACGGCGGCGCCCAGTTCTACGCCGGCAAGGGCTACCCGGACGCCGCCGAGGCGATGGTGCTCGGGGCCGTGAGCTGCGCGCACCATGTGCACCTGCTGGCCGAGCGGTACGGCGTGTGCGTCGCGTTGCACACCGATCACGCCGACAAGAAGCTGATCCCGTGGGTCGAGGCCCTGGTCGGGCACAGCGAGCGGCACTTCGACCGGCACGGGGCGCCGTTGTTCTCGTCGCACATGCTCGACTTGTCCGAGCTGTCGCTCGAAGAGAACATCCGGCTGTCACGCGCGATGTTGGAGCGCCTCGCCCCGCTCGGCATGAGCTTGGAGATCGAGCTCGGGGTGACCGGCGGCGAAGAAGACGGCGTCGGGCACGACATGGCGGAGGGGGCGGACAGCTCGCACCTCTACACCCAGCCGGCCGACGTGTTGTACGCGCACGACGCGTTGGCGGCGGTGGGGCACTTCTCGGTCGCGGCCAGCTTTGGTAACGTGCACGGTGTGTACAAGCCCGGCAACGTGCAGCTCCGCCCCGAGATCCTCCGGGCGTCGCAGGAGCTCGTGCAGCGCACCCACGGCACGGGGCCGAACCCGCTGCACCTCGTGTTCCACGGGGGGAGTGGGTCGGAGCCCGAGAAGATCGCCGAGGCGGTCTCGTACGGGGTGTTCAAGATGAACATCGACACGGACACGCAGTGGGCGTTCGCGAGCGCGATCGGGGAGTACGTGCGGAAGAACGAGCGCGCGTTCCAGTTCCAGATCGATCCGGTCGACGACAAGCCGTACAAGAAGCACTACGACCCCCGCAAGTGGCTGCGGATCGGCGAGGATCGGATCGTCGAGCGGTTGCAGCAGGCGTTCCGTGAGCTCGGCAGCGTGGGCAAGAGCGCCGCTCGGTAGGCCCTGGCGCCTCCGCCGGGTCAGGTCGCCCCGGTGAACCCGCGCTTGGCGAGCGCGGCGAGGGTCGCGGGCGCCACCTCGGCGGTGGTCCACGGGGGATCGAGCTCGAGGTGGATCTCGGGCTCGAGGCCGAGCTTGTGCACGGCCTCCGCGACGGCCTGGACGATCTGGTCCTTCTGCGGGCAGTCGG
>CAIUDO010000624.1 GCA_903897935.1 uncultured Pseudomonadota bacterium | reverse complement strand
GGCCGTGCTCCATCGAGTCCTCCGATACCGGGAACTCGTCATTGCCCCGCAGCAAACTCCGACGACGCCGAGACATGGTAGCTCTCCTCAGGCCAGCGCGGCGAGCGCGGCTGGCATGGACTCGCCGCGAACGGCAGCGTCGAGTTGGGGGACCGCCGCTGGCGACACGGACACGACAACGCCCGCTCGGGATCGCGACATCCCGACCATCCCTTCACGGTGAAGCAACGAGACCGCCCGACGAAGCAGCGCCTCGTCCTCCGGGCGCCCTCGCCACAGGTTGTCGATGCGCGTCGCGCGCGCCCCGACGAACCCCCGCTCGAGCAGCTGCCGGAGGGCGGCGCGGACGATCGCGCGGCTCGGGCTCGCGTCGGTGGGCAGCAGCACGTCCTCCGCCCACCACAGCTCGATGCCCGCGGCGGCGCGCACACGGTCGATGAGGGCCTCCGAGATCTGGAGCGTGGCCGGCACCTCGCCCATCATGACCAACAACCGCATGAACTCGAACGGGTCGATCTGAAGGCGCTCGGCTGCGACCGCGAGGGGGACGACGATGAGCTCTTCCGGGGCTACCTCGCTCACGACGCATCCTCCAGGGTGTCGCTCGACTCCTCGGGCGGGAACAGGTGGTCGGCGGGGACCTCGAGCGCGCGCACCCGCACCCCCGCGGCGAGCAGCTCGGCGGAGGTGCCGAGCACGTCCTCCATGATGCCGAGCAGCTGGTCGACGAGGTCGGCGCGGTCGGTGGGCTCCACCTCGACCTCGACGACCAACAACCCGCGATGGTCCCCGAACGCGGTCACCGCCGTCGGCTGCCCGATGGCGTCCAGCCCTTCGTAGATGGCCTGCACGACGCGCGCCGCGAGCGTGAGCTCGAGCTCCGGCGCACCCTCCAAGGTGGCCGCGCGCACGTCGCCCGAGACCGGGATGGCGATCGTGACCCCGACCGCCTCCGCGCCGTCGCCGTCCACGCCGATCACGACGTCGAGGTCGAGCGCGGGGGCGTCGAGCGGGACGGGATCGGCGCCGACGCGAGAGAAGAACTGGCGAAGGCGGCTGACGACGCCGTCATGGTGGGCCTTGAGCACCGACCGGTACGTTGCCGGCAGGTCGGGCAAGGTCGGCTCGATGACGTCGCGGAACTGGCGGTACTCCACCAGGAGCGCGTCGATGTTGTCGGTGGTCTCGCGCGCGGCGTCGCGCTGGGCGCGGGCGGCCTCGGCGACGAGCTCGGCGCGCGCCGCGACCGCGGCGCGCTGCGCGATCAGGCTGTTGAACAGCACCTCGTGGGCGCCGTCGTCGAGGCTGGTCAGCTCGGCGCGCACCTCGGCCTCGATCGGGTCGAGCGCGGCGCGCTGGGCCTCGAGCGACAAGATGGCGACCCGCAGGCGCTCACGCTCGGCGCCGAGCGCCTCGAGCTCACCCAGCAGGTCCCGCTCGCGTGAGGCTCGGGTGTCGACCGCGCGCGCCAGCGCCTCGGCGACGTTCGGAAGGTGTTCGGTCGGCGCGTCCAACGTTCCCCCGCAGTAATCCTACCAGAGTGCACGCCAGCGACACCCGGTCCGCCAGAAAGGTCCGCACCGACGTCAGATCCTCGTCAAGTGCGCACCGGCGGCCGTGGCGCGGCGCTCACTCGTCGCAGCTCGCCCACAGCCCGAGGCCGCGGCTCTGCGCGAGCGCCTCGGCGTCGACCATGCGCTGCATCAACCGGATCGGCTCGACGAACTCCTCGTCGTACACGCGGGCGAAGCCGTTCTCGAGCATCCACTCGTTGACCAGCGTGCCCCCTTCGTCTTCGCTGTTCTCCCAGCCGGTGTCGCCCGGGTCGAGGCTCTCGGCGAGCCAGACGTAGGCGAGCGTGCGCCCGTAGATGTCGGTGCACTCGGTGTCGAACGACAGCAGCACCTCCTCCCCGTCGAGGAGCTGGTTGAGCTGTGCGGCCGCTTCGTCGCCGTAACAATCGGCGGGATCGGGATCGTGCGCGATCTCGGGCGCGTCGATCCCGAGCATGCGGATGCGCTCACCGCCGGCGTCTTCGCCGCACAAGCTCACGTCGAACGTGTCGCCGTCGAGCGTGCAGGCCACCGTCTCGAAGCGGGACGCGGCGCACGGGGGCGCGTCGCCCTCGAAGGGGATGGGATCCTTGACCCAATCCGGGAGCGAGTCCGGCACGCACGCGAACAGCGACAACAGCCACATGCCGGGAGTGTATCATGCCCACGGAGCCGACCTGATCCTCCTCGCGTTGGCCTGCGCGCAGGCCCCTGCCCCACCTCGCGCCACCGCTACGTGCCCGTCCCCGACCGTCTCGGTCGAGGGCGACTGGCGGGTCGTGCACGAGCGCGCTGACTCCGTCGCGATCGGCAAGCACGGCACCGCGGACGGGGCGCGCCTGACGCTCGGGCCCGCCCCCGAAGGCGTCGACGGCGTCGAGCGCGTGCCGGGCGTCTCCCCGGTTTCACGAGGACGTACGTTCGACGTCACCCACGACGGCCTGCGGTGGCCGCTCGTCGCGTCGGCGTACCCGGACAAGCCGCTGACCCGGTGCGCGGTGCGTGGTGCTGGCCCCGATCTCGTGATGCAGCTCGACGGGCCGCCGTTGAACACGCTCACGCCGCACTTGAAGGCGCCGGAGGATCCCGCGATCACGTGGGTCCGCATGCGGCCGCGCGGGGACGCGTGGCGGATCGTCATCGATGGGCTCGCGACGATCTCGTTGCCGGGGGGCGTGGTGGTTCACCCCGGCGAGGGCGCCGACGCGTACGTGGTGGCGCACGACGCGTGGGGGTCCGCGACGCTGGCGACCGGGGCGCGGGCGTGGCGCACCGAGGCCCGCCCGGCCCGCTGGTGGCTCGTCACCGGCCCAGCGCTCGAGCGGCAAGACCCCTACCCGCGCACGACCCTCACCTGGACGCCGGTCAGCCCTTGACCCCGCCCGCGGTCAGCCCTTCGATGAAGTGGCGCTGCAACGCGAAGAACAGCGCGACGACCGGGATGGACACCACGATCGCGCCCGCGGCGAAGCTGCCCCACGCCGCGCCGTAGTCGTCGACGTAGCGCTGCAGCACGATGGGCAGCGTGAACGAGCGCGGATCCCCGAGCAGCGTGGCCGCGAGCACGAACTCGTTCCACGCCGTCATGAACGAGAACAAGCCGGTCACCGCGAGCGCCGGCCGGGCGAGCGGCAAGATGATGGTGACGAACGTGCGCACGCGCCCCGCGCCGTCGAGCATCGCCGCCTCTTCGAGGTCCCGCGGGATGGTGTCGAAGTAGCCCTTGAGCGTGAACACCGAGAACGGCACCGCGGTCGTCGCGTAGACGAGCACGAGCCCAGCGAGCTGATCGAGCATCCCGAGCAGGTCGAGCAGCAGGTACAGCGGCACGGACATGACCACGCCGGGGAACATCTGGGTGACCAGGAACGCCCCGAGACCCGGCTCTTTCCCCGGGAAATCCCACCGCGACAGCGCGTACGCCGCCGTGGTGGCGAGCACGAGGCCGAGCAGCGACGTCGCGCCGCTCACGACCAACGAATTGAGGAGCTGCCGACCGAACAACCACGTACCGTCGGACGCCGTGGTGCCCAGCACCGCCGCGAAGTGCTCGAGCGTGACCGACGAGGGGATCGGCCACAGCCCGACGCTGAACCCTTGGCCGGGTGAGAACGCCATCTTCACGACCCACAGCACCGGGTACAGCGTGACCAGCGAGACGATCACGAGCCCCACGTGCGCGAGCGCGACCACCACCGGGTTCGGCCGCATCAAAGAACCCTCTTGCCGAGCAGGCGGTTCGTGAACCGCGAGTACACGAACAACACGCCGAAGATCACCACCGCGTAGGCGGCCGCGTAGCCGTACCGGTTGCCGCGCGAGAACGCCCAGCGCCACGCCTCGCTGATCAGGATCTCGGTGGCCCCGTCGGGCTCACCGCCGCTCACCAGGTAGATCACGTTGAACATGTTGAACGTCCACACCGACCCGAGCACGACCGCGGGCAGCATGGCCGGGCGCAGCAGCGGCCACAGCACGTGGCGCAGCCGCGTGAAGTACCCGGCGCCGTCGATCAGCGCGGCCTCTTCGAGCTCCCGCGGGATGCTCTGCATCGCGCCGAGCGCGATCACCATCATGAACGGGAAGCCGAGCCAGGTGTTCGTCACCAGGTTCGCCGCGAACGCCGTTGAGAACCGCGCGAACCAGTCGAGCTCGACCGGATGCCCCAACACGAGCGACAAGACGGCGTTGATCGCTCCGTATTGAGCGTCGAACATCGTGCGCCAGATCAGCGCCGTGATGTAGCTCGGCACCGCCCACGGCACGATCAGCAGGACCCGCCAGACCGCCCGCAGGCGCACCCACGGCTCGCGGAGCACCAGCGCGAGGGCGACCCCGATCGTGACGTGCAAGAACACGTTCGTGATCGTCCAGAGGACCGTCACCGCGAGCGTGAACGGGAACGACATCGGCGACGTGATGGGCCAGTCCCGCGAGAGCACGATGTCGGCGAAGTGGCGCAGCCCGACGAAGGTCCACGACCCCTCGTAGTGGGCGAACAAGCTCACGGTCGCGCCGACCAAGAACGGCGCCACCACCAGCACCAGCACCGCGAGCGCCGCCGGCGCGACCCACAGGTAGTCCGCCCGGTGGGCCGCGATCTGGCCGCGCAGCTCGACGCTCGACAGCCGCTGCGCGACCCGCCCGACCGCGAGCAGGCCCAGCACGCCGACGAGCATCAGGTACGGGGTCGGGGACGCCGGCTCGGGGGGCGGCCGCGTGAGCAGCTCCAACCACGCTTGCGCCTCGGCCGCCGCACCCTCCGGCGACGCCGCCCCCCGCTGGGTCTGGCGCAGCGCCTTGTTCAAAGGCTCCCACGCCATGAGCGCCTTCGGATCCGACGGCATCGGCACCGCGACCGCGGCCTGCGCGGCGAGCGCGGTCCGGACGGGATCGTCGGCGGACACCCCGAGCGTGGTCACCGCCTGACCGCCCACGTCGCGGCGGACGATCGCGGACGCCTCCCCCGCCAGGAACGACACGAACGCCCGCGCCGCGTCGGTGTTGGGGCCCCGGGTCACGTACGCGCCGTCGACGGTCAGGTACGGGCGCGCCGGCTGCCCCGTCTCGCTCACGATCGGCAACGGCGCCGCCGCGATCGGCCGCCCGAGGTCCGCGACGAACCAGGGCCCCGAGATGACCATCGCGGCCTTGCCCTCCCGGTAGAGCTGGCCGATGCGCTCGCTGGACGGGCGGGTGGGCCCGAGCGCGGCGAGGCGGGCCGACAAGCCGAGGGCGCCCGCGTGGGCCGGGGTGTCGAGGCGGGACAACGCCCCGTCTTGCCACATCGCTGCGCCAAAGCCGTGCATGAACGGTGCGTGGTAGAACGCCGCCCCCGCCTCGTACGCGAGCCCGTACCGGCCGTCTCCGGCGAGGGACCTCGCGAGCGCGACGAGCTCGTCGGTCGTCTTCGGCGGCGCCGCGACCTGGGCGGGGTCGTACAGCAGCACCAGCGTCTTGTAGGCGAGCGGGACCCCGTAGCGGGCGCCCTCCCACCGCATCGCCTCCTCGGCGACCGGCATCTGGGGCGCGATCACGAGGTCGTCGACCGGCTCGAACAGGCCCATGCGCGCCCACTTGCCGAGCCCGCCATGCCCCGCGATCACGACGTCCGGGCCGTTGCCGCGCGGGATCGCCGTCTCGATCTTGGCGTCGAACACCCCGAACGGCACCGCGACGAGCGACACCCGCCCCCCGCCCCCCGCCTCGAACCGCTGCGCCGCCGCCACCAACCCGGCCTCTTCGGCGCCCATCCACGCGTGCCACACCACGACGTCGGCCGCCGACGCGCCGCGGGCGAGCGCGAGCACGGCGGCGAGGATGACGAGCCACCGGACGATCAAAGCCGACGCCCCGACCCCGGATCGAAGACGTGCACGCGCCGCGGGACGACCTGCACCTGCGCGCCCGCCCGCCACGGGCTCGGCTCCGGCACCTGCACGACCAGCTTGTGCGGCCCGATCTCGACGTGCAGCAGGGCCTCGGCGCCGAGCGACTCCGTGACGTCGACGGCGCCCACCCAAGGCGACGCGCCCGCCGCGGACGACGGCGCGGCGGCGACCACGTCGGTCGGCCGCAGGCCCACGGTGACGTCGCCCCGGACCGCCTTGCCGACGCCGTCAACCCACCCGAGCGCGACGCCGCCGACCGACAGCCCGGCGTCGTCGACGCGACCGGGCAACAAATTCATGGCCGGCGACCCCAAGAACGTGGCGACGAACGTGTTCGCGGGCGCGTCGAACAGCTCCCGCGGCGGCCCGACCTGCTGGACCACGCCCTGGTGCAAGACGAGGATGCGGTCGGCGAGCGTGAGCGCCTCGACCTGATCGTGGGTGACGTGCACCACGGTGGCGCCGAGGCGACGGTGCAGGCGCTTGAGCTCGACCCGCATGTGGTGGCGGAGCGCCGCGTCGAGGTTCGACAGCGGCTCGTCGAACAAGAACACGTCGGGGCGCCGCACGATCGCGCGCCCCATCGCGACCCGCTGGCGCTGCCCGCCCGAGAGCTGGCCGGGCAAGCGGTCGAGCAGCGCGCCGAGCTCGAGCATGCCCGCCACCTCGGCGACCGCCGCCTGGATCGCGGCCGGCGGATCCTTGCGGATCTTCAAGGGGAACGCCAGGTTCTCGCGGACCGTCATGTGCGGGTACAACGCGTAGCTCTGGAACACCATCGCGACGTTGCGGTCGCGCGGGGAGACGCGGGTGACGTCACGCGCGCCGATGTGGATCGCGCCGCCGGTGATGTCGTTCAGCCCCGCGATGCTGCGCAGGAGCGTGGACTTTCCGCACCCGGACGGCCCGACCAGCACGACGTACTCGCCGTCCGCGATCGAGACGTCGATGCCGCGCAGCACCCAGGTGTCCCCGTACCGCTTCTCTACCGAACGGAGCTGGATTCCCGCCATGTCACCACGCCAACGGGACGACCGCGCCGACCGTCCCGCGCGCACCGACCACGCCCGACATCGACCCGTCGTGCGGCATCGGCAGCTTCGCCTCGGCGACCCGGGCCAACAGGATGACGATGTAGTCCTGCGAGCCGGACCACCCGGTCCAGAAGTCGGGCACCGTGAACGCGCCGTCGTCCGTCAGCACGCAGCTCACCTCGTCGACGAGGGTGTCGTCGCGGTACCGGTTGAGGGTGGCGAGCACGTAGTCGCCGCTGCCGGCGACCCACCCGAGGCGGATCTCCCGCTCGACGAACGGCAACGACGCCCCCGACATGCCCGGCTCGGTCACCGTGATCGGGTCCGGCATCTCGAACAGCGGCACCGCGGCGGCGAACGGCGCGTCGAACGGCGGGGGAGCGCTCATCTGCAGCGACACGACGGCGCCGCCTGCCGGGACGTCGTCCGGATCGACGTCTGCCTCGAAGAAGCCCCCCTCTCCGCGGACCAACAGCAACGCCGACCCGGTGTCGAGGTCGACGCTGGAGACCCCCGGGTCGAGGTACGCCACCGACGCCGGGGAGTCCCACGCGCGCGCGCACGTGTCCCGCGCGCCGTCGGGCACGTACAGCTCGGCGAACCCGAAGTCCGCCGGCGTGATGATCCCCAACGACACCGACGCCACCGGGTCGATCGCGCTCCCCCAGTACCCGCCGATGTAGTCGATGCGCTGCATGATCCCGAGCGCGCCCGTGCGCCCGACGCCGTCGGCCCAGTACGTGAAGCCGCTCGGCAGCGCGCCGAGCGCGCCCGCGGTCTCCACCCGGACGTCGACCTGCCCGGTGACCGCCGAGGTCGGCACCTCGACCTCGAGCGCGCCGCCGTTGACGGACCACACGACCGCCGGCTCGTCCCCGAACCAGACCGACGGCTCGTCGCCCGGCTCGAGGCCTTCGACGACCACCCGCGACGTGTAGCCGCCGGTGTCGACCCCGAACGTAGGCGCGACCGACACCACCTCCAGCGCGCCGGGCTTCGCGGGCTCGAACGGATCGCCGGTGTCGGACGGATCGGTCGTGCCACCGGGACGACCGCCCGGGCCCGACGACCCCACGACCGCCGCGAGGTCGGCGCCCGTCACGAAGCAGCCCGCGAGCACCGCGGCGATCATCGTGGGCCGCCGAGCGGCACCCGGACGCCGGCGACCGCGCCGGTGGGCGCCGGGAGCACGAACAGCTCGACGCCGACGAGGCCCACACCAACGGCGCCGAGCACGTATCCGACCAGGTAGGTCGTGTTGATCGAGCGGCCGACCGCCTGGATCTCGGCTTCCCGCTCCGCCGCATAACAGGCCTGAGTCCGCCCACAGTCGCCGTACGACGGCGCCGAGAACGGGTCGGCGAGGAACGCGCGCTCGCGGCCGTACGCGGCGAAGCCGACCGCTCCGCCCGCGACCGCCGTGGCACCGCCCGCAACCACGAGGCCCCAGCGTGTGCCCCCGGCGCTCGGCTCCTTCTCCGGCTTCGGCTCCTTCTCGGGCTTCGGCTCCTTCTCCGGCTTCGGCGCCTTGACCACGTCGACCGGGTCCGGCTCGACGTCGGGCCGGACGACCGGCGTAGCGACGGGCACCAGGGTGTCCCAGGTGGCCGACCCCGTGATCTCCAGCCGCTCGTTGTGCCACGCCCCCGTCGGCCCCCGCACCTGCAGCAGGTGCTCCCCCGACACCACCGACGTGGTCGCGCCGACCTGCCGGCCGTCCACGTAGACGACGCCACCGCCGACGATGTTGAGGGTGGCTGACGCGTTCGCGAGGCGGGACGCCCAGGTCCCGTGCAGCGCCTGCAGGTCCGGGCCGAACTCGTCGGGCGGGACGGCCAACGGGTCGACCGCGACCGCACGCAGCGTGGCGACGACCGCGCGCGACGTGTCGCCTGACGCCAGCGAGACGACGCCCTCGAGCCGATACAGGTCGAGCAGCTCGGCGGTGGTGACGAGGCGCTGCTGGCAGGTGAGCGCGGCGAGCGCGCCGTCGACCTGGGCGGCGGCTCGCTCGACCTCAGCGTCGTCCAGCGCGGCCCAGCCGGCGGCCACGGACGCGGTGAGATCGGGGCACGGCGTGGCGGCCAGGGCAGAACCCCCAGCCCCGAACAGCACGAGCCCAAGAGCGAGCAACACGAGAACCTCGACAGCCCGCCCGCATAATCGGATCGACGCCGATTGGCGATCTTCGCCGCGCTCGGGCCGGCGCGCACGTCAGCGCGGGCAGGCGTCCTCGTACACCTTGCCGGTCGCGAACGCCCAACAGAGCTTCCGGTCGTCACCGGCCCGCACCACCACGGGGAACTCTCCGTCCAAGGTGCCCGACACGACCTTCACCTTGTGGGTGCCCGGGCTGAGGTCGAGCTTGAGCGGGGTGCGCCCTCGCGACACCCCATCGACGATGATCTCGGCGAGCTTCGGATCCGAGAGCAAGCGCACGACCCCGACCGCCGCGGGCGCCGGAGCAGGGGGCGGCGGCTTCGTCGCCGAGTCGGGGAGCGCGGGGCGGGGCGCCGGATCCGGGAACGGACCCTCGGGACCGGCTTCGACACCAGGATCGACGTCTTCCTCCGGGGTGGGCGGCGGCGTAGCAGCGACCGGCGGCGGCGCTGCCGCGGCGGGGGCCGTCGAGGCCTCGGGCGCGTCGCCGCCTTCGAGCCAGCTCAGCGCCGCCCAGCCGCCGACCGCGAGCGCCAGCATGGCGGCCATCCACATGCCGCCAAGCGCCCACACCCACCACGCCGTCGGCCGCGCCTCGGCGTACGATCCCGAAGACGACGACGCGTCGACGAGCGAGCCCTCGGGCATCGGCTCGTCCCCGGGCTCCGGGAACGTGATGCTCGGGTCTGCCGATCGCGTCGGGGCCTCGAGCGGGGTGCCGCCCGCGGGCACCCGCAGCGCCACCATCAGCGGCGGCTTGTCGCGCGGCACCTGCTCGGTTGGCTCTGGTTGCTCGAGCTCGAGATCGTCGCCTTCCTCGGGCAACATGTCCCAGGTGCGCTCACCGGCGAGCACCGCCAGCAGCGTGTCGCAGTCGGGGATGCGGCGATCCCGATCCGTCATCAGCATGCCGCGGATCGCCTGATCGACCCGATCCGGCAGGTCAGGACGGTGACGGCGGGGCGGGATGTAGTCACCGCCCATGATCGCGTTGTAGATCGCGATCGCCTCGTTCCCCGGGAACGTACGAACGCCACACACGAGCTCGTACAGCAGACATCCGAGCGAGAACAAGTCGGCGCGCTGATCCACGGTCCGCGCGTCGCGGATCTGCTCGGGCGCCATGTACGCGGGGGTGCCCATCGCGACGCCTTGCCGGGTCTGGCCGAGCGCGGGGCCGTCGCCCTGGATCACCTTCGCGAGCCCGAAGTCCGTGACCTTCGGCACGAACCCCTGCTCGGTGCGCGCCAACAGCACGTTGGCCGGCTTGAGGTCACGGTGCACGAGGCCGTGCATGTGGGCGTGGCGCACGCCGGCGACCACCCCGTGGAACAGCGTGAGCGCCTGATCGACGTCGAGCGAGAACCGCGCGAGCGCCTGCTCCAAGCTCGGCCCCTCGACGTGCTCCATCAGCAAGCCGGGCGCGCCGTCGATGTCGAGCACGTCGGTCACCGCGACGACGTTCGGGTGCCGCATCGTGGCCTGGACCTGCCCTTCGCGCAGCATCCGGCGACGGATCGCCGACGACGCCAACGACAGCACCTTGAGCGCGTGCGGCGTCTGCAGCTGGGCGTGCCGAACACGATAGACCACGGCCGTGCCGCCAGCGCCGATGACGCCTTCGACTGTGTATCGGTCGACGATCTGGCCTGTCGCCAGCATGCAGCAACGACCCCAGGGGATCCAGTTCCCGGAAAGCCCCGCACGCTAACCGGGTGTCACCAACCGACCCACCCCGACACGCGAGGTTGGCCGAAGTACCCTACCTCGTGCGCACGAGGAGCGAACGATGCTGCGCTGGATCCTCGACGGGTTGTCCCTCATCCCCGTGCTCTTCCCGGGCGCGATCGCCGCCGCAGGCGCGTTCTTGGCGACCGGTCTCGGCGACGGGGCCGCGCGCGCGGACGACATCGCGCGGCGGGGCGCAGTGATCGGTTGCGCCGCCGGGGGCGCGTTCGCCCTCGCGGTCGCGCTGGGCGCGTGGCGGCTCGCCGCGGGCGGCGCCCCTTCCCGGTGGACCCGCGCGGCGCTCGTCACCGGCGGGACGTGCCCGTCGATCCTCGCGGGCGCGCTGCTCGGCGTGTGGCTGGCGGGGCGGCTGGTCGGCGTGCAGGTAGGCGCGGCAGAGGTGCCGTTCGACGCCCTGATCCCTGCGTTCGCCCCGCTCGCCCCGGCGCTCGCGTTCGCGCTCCGCTCCCGCGCTCCCGCGCCGTAGACCGGGTTGTTCGTGTCTAGCTGAAGGTCGCTTGGGTCACCATCGCGCCATTGTCGAGCTGAAAGCTGAACGCTGAGGGCTGATGGCTCGGGCTTGGCCGCTACACCACCGACCACCCTCCATCGACGACCAGCGTGTGGCCCGTCACGAACGACGACGCGTCCGACGCCAAGAACACCGCTGCCGGCGCGATCTCCTCCGGCTGCGC
This sequence comes from uncultured Pseudomonadota bacterium, assembly GCA_903897935.1. Taxonomy (GTDB): domain Bacteria; phylum Myxococcota_A; class UBA796; order UBA796; genus CAIUDO01. The sequence goes on along the minus strand of CAIUDO010000624.1, from coordinate 8,040 downwards.
GTAGCGCCCGGCCGGCGCCCGATCGGTAAACAGGGCACGCGCCGCGTCGTTGTGGACGATCGCGGCTGCTAATCGGGTCTCGACCAGCCCCGGGGCCAGCGCGTTCACCCGGATGCCGGCCCCGCCCCACTCCGCGGCGAGGGTCTGCGTCAGCGAGACGAGCGCGGCCTTGCTCATCGCGTACGCGCCTTGCATCGGCGCGCCCTTCATGCCGAACACGCTCGACACGTTGATGATCGACGCGCGCTGGCCCGCGGCGATCACGCGCTGCGCGACGTGCCGGCTCGCTTCGAACGGCCCTTCGAGGTTGACGGCCAGCGTCTTGCGCCACGCCGCCGGCGTGATCGTGAGCATCGGCCCGAAGTGTGGGTTCGTACCGGCATTGTTGACCAGCACGTCCACGATCTCGCCGCGCGCGTCGAACCCCTCGAACAGCGCCGCGAGCGCGTCCGGATCACCGACGTGGCACGCCTCGCCGCGCACCATGCCAGGCGCCACCGCGTCGAGCGCGGCGACCGCGGCGTCGACCCCGTCCTGGCGCCGCGACGCCACCGTCACCCGCGCGCCTTCGTTCAAGAACGCACGCGCGATCTCGAGGCCGATCCCGCGGGTGCCGCCCGTGATCAGCGCCACCCGCCCCGTGAGGCTCCCCATCTGCCCTCCCCGTGCGCCCTGCGCGCAGGGAGCGTACCCACGTCGCTCGCCGGGCCGCCGTCGTCGAGGACCACCCGGGGGCCTACGCCGCCGATGGATCGAGCCGGGTGACCCCGTCGACACGATCGAGGTCCACGTCCGCCGACACGATGACGACGATGCCGTTGTTCAGCGCGGTTGCGGCGTGGAGCGCGCCGCGGGGCGAGAGCTGCGGGTGCGTCATGAGGATGTCGCCGGATCGCAGGATGTCGGCGCGCGTGATGGACAGCAACCCGGGAAAGAGCCGGGCCACCTCCCGCCCCAGGCCGACGCCCTCTGCGAGCCGCCCGCGCCGACGGAACACGTGATGGAGCTCCTGAATGACCTCGACGCTCGTGGTGGCTTCGAGGTCACCAGCGGCGACGCGCCGGAGAAGGTCGACGCAGGCGGCCTTGTTTGGGCTCTCGGCCCCGGCCGCGTAGATGAACACGTTCGAGTCAAGAAACACCGGCATCGTACGCATCCTCGATGTCGGCCTTCATCCGAGCCCAGGAGTCGATCGGGAGCTCCATCGCCGCGATGCGCTCGACCGCCGCCATGCGATCGTCTCGTGACCGCAGGTACACCGTGCGCACGGCCGCGCGGATCAGCTCGCCGACGGACACCTTCCTGGCCTCGGCGATCCGGGCCAGCTCGTCGTACTCCTCGGGGTCCATCAAGATTTGGGCACGCCGGGTGTGCGCCACCGAGCACCTCCTGCCCATCAGTATACACATGCTGATGGTGCAGGTCCCGGCGCCAAGAGGACGTCAGCGAGGGTTCGCGGCGGAGGCGTCAGCCAGGGCCCGTGCGGCGCCCGCGCCCGGCACGCTCGTCACCAGGACGACCCGCCGGGGCCGCCGTACGCTCCGATGTCGCTCGCCGTGCCGTCGTCGTCGAGGATTGCCGGGTCGCCCGCGTCGATGAGCGGCGACTTCGCGCCGAGGTGCAGGTCCCACGTCGCGACGTCGACGAAGCCCGGCTCGACCGCGAGGTTGCCGCCCGCGCCCAGCGGGTCGGGGAAGCCGTCGAACTCCTCGGCGCCGAGGTTGTTCCAGAAGTCGCTGTACGTCACGACCGGGTCGTCGCCGGTGCTGTAGATCGCGGTGCCCGAGATGACCGAGCAATCCGCGATGTGATCGGAGAAGATCACGTCGTTGACGGTCACCGCGACGGTCACGCCGTACAACCCGCCGCCGCGGCAGGTGTTCGCGGCGGCGCTGTTGCCGGTGAACGTGCTGTGCGCGATCGCCACCGCCGACGACGACGCCGACATGCTGATCGCCGTCCCGTTCACCTCGTCCTCGGCGGTCGCCATGGTGCCGGCGACCACCCAGTGGCTCAGCGTCGCGTCCGTGGCGAACAGGTACGCCGCGCCGCCGTTCACGCCCGGGCCGTCGACGGCGACGCCGGCGACGCGCACGAACGACGCGGTGAGCGCCGCCGACGTCGTCCACAGCACGCCGCCCTGCAACGTGCCGGAGTCCGAGGCGATCGTGCCGCCCTCCACCGTGAGGCCGTCGATGAACAGGTCACCGTCGTCGAGGTGCAGCAAGCCCCCGAGCTTCGCCCCGACCACGTTCGCCCCGTTGATCGTCACGTCGGTCATCGTGAGCGTGGTCTCGGCCGTCCAGACCGCGGCGCCGTCGCACGAGCCGTTGGATCCGATGCACTCGAGCGCCGACCACGACACCCGGGTGAGCGACAAGTCCGCCTCCTCGGCCATCACCCCGCCGCCGGTCAGCACGAGGTCCTCGACGCGCACGACGGCGTCCTCGGTCAGCGTGAGCGCGCGCCCGCCCGCCCCGTCGAGGATCGCCGCGCCCGGCTCCACGGCGTCGATCGTCACGTCGACGCCCTTGCCGGCCACCGCGTTGGTGAGGTGCGTGCCGCTCTCGATGCAGATCCGCCCGCCGGGGAGCGCGGTGGCGAGCGCCTCCTCGAGGGTGGGCGCCGCGCTCGGCACGTGGATCTGCCCGTCGTCGGCGAGGTCACAGTTCGCGTCCGAGACGCCGCACACCGGCGGCGCGCCCGGGTAGACCGACGGGTTGCCGTCGTCGCAGTCCTCCGAGGCCGGGAACCCGTCGCCGTCGCCGTCGGGATCTCCGGTGTTCGTGTCGCCGGTCTCCGTCGGTGCGCCCGTCTCGTTCGTCGACGGGCCGGTCTCACCCGGCGTGGTCGCCGTGTCCTTCACGACGATGACGCAGCCGACCGACGTAGCCAACCAAGGAATCAAAGCGAACAATCGCATGGCGTCCCCCTATGAGCGGCGCGCGGACGTGCTTCCAGCGCGTGACATTCAGTGATTGTTGGAGACCCGCGCGCGCCGGGCGCCGCACGTGGCTCACTCGACGCCGACGTAGCGCTGCATCACGCCCTTCTGGTCGGCGGTGAGGTCCTCCTGCGGATCACAGCCTTGGCGGTCGCATAGGGTGATCCAGTACATCAGGTTCGAGCCGAGCTGGGCGTCGCACTCCTGGCGGGTGCTGCACGCCGGGGTGTCTTCGAGGGCGTCCCAGTACTGGTAGCCGTCCTCGACCGGGTGGAACATGCCGAGGTAGTGGCCGAGCTCGTGGGCCATCGTGCCGGCCATGATCCGCACCTCTTCGTCGTCCCACACGAGGTCGGGGCCCATGTGCGCGGCGACGTTGACCGCGACCGCGGAGTACGCGGTCGGCACCATCGCCCCGGGGATGCCGCCCGCGAGCCCGAGCGTCCATTGCCCGCCTTGGCCCGAGAACTCCGGGACGAGAACGAGGTTGAGCACACCCGGCTCGTTGTTGGCCATGACCTCTTCGTACTGGTCGTAGGATCCGACCGACGGCGGCTCCCACAAGCCGTCGCCGGGCCAGCTCGTGGTCGTGAACACGACGTCGACGCCGACGGCGGCGTAGATCTGCCGCCAGCGCTCTTCCGCGACCGCCACCGCCTCGACGAGCGACGCGTCGTCTTGCAAGCCGCCGGTGTACACCATGTTGACCGTCAGCGACCCGGCGTCGAAGCTGGGATCCTGGCTGAACGCCGCGTCGAGGCGCACCTCGACCCCGCCCTTGTAGTTCCAGGTCCGGGCGTCGAGCGTCGACACGACGATCGACCACCGCCCCTCACGCAGCGCGCCGTGATCGTCGACGATCGGCCAGTTGAGGCTCGACACCTGATCCGGCCAGCACGCGTACGACAACGACTCGGTCTTGTGGAACTGCTTGTCGCCGTCGTAGACCAGGGTGCCCTCGGGGTCGATCACCTGGTAAAAGTAGACGTGGTTCGCCTCGTCTCCGGTGGTGAGCGTGAGCAGCATGTCGGTCTCGCCGCGCTCGACGTCCACGTTGATCACGTACCGGCTGTTGGCCTCGGTCGTGAACGTGACCGAGTCGCTGCGCAGGGTGCCCTGGCCTTCGGTGGTCGGTCCGTACGGCTCGCCCTTCGGCTCTTTGTCGGGCGTGATCTCGGGCTTGCCGCACGCGACGGCGAACAGGACGGACACCCGGAAGGCGCGGCTCATCAGTAACAGTCCACAGTGAGGCGGAAGTTGCCGGAGTCACCGTCGACGCCGTCGATGATCGCGACCCAGTTGGCCGGCGAGCCCGACGTCGACGAGTTGTAGATGTCGTCCACCCAGACCGTCTCGTCCTTGTCGGAGATGCGGCAGACCTCGAACTCCTCGAGGGGATCGCACGCCTGCTCGGAGTCGATCTGGACGGACCGCAGCGCGAGGTCGGCGCACGGCGTCTCGAAGGTGAGCACCGTGTTGCCTTCGGAGGCGACCTGGAACGTGAAGATGCGCTCGGGACCGTCGTAATTCGCCGAGATGCCCCACCCGCCCAAGCACCCGATGTTCTCGTAGTCCTCGTAGGCCCAGACCGTCGAGCCGCCCTCGATCGTGCCCTCGTAGACCTGGCCGCACGAGAGCGCGCCTTCGATGCAGCCGCCGCGCGGGGGCGTGGTGGGGAACACCGCGCTGCAGAGGGGGTCGGTGTCGGAGTCGGTGTCGGAGTCGGTGTCCGTGTCGGTGTCCGCGTCGGCGTCCGCATCGGCGTCGGCGTCCGCATCGGCGTCCGCGTCGGCGTCCGCGTCGGCGTCCGCATCGGTGTCCGCGTCGGCGTCCGCGTCCGCGTCTCCGCTGCTCACGGAGGTCTCGACCGGCTTGAGCGTGGTCGAGCACGCCGCGCTGATCCACAAGACGGACAACAAACGCATCTCCCCTCCGGGTACGGCCCCATCAGACCATAGCGTCGCGGCCCGCGATCGTCAGCGGACCACCAAGTTGACGATCCGACCGGGCACGTACACCTCGCGCACGAGCTGCTTGCCCTCGATCCACCGGGCGACGTCGGGCAGGGCCTTCGCCGCCGCCAGCACGTCGGCCTCCGCGGCGTCGACCGCGACGTCGATCTGGCCGCGCAGCTTGCCGGACACCTGCACCGCGACGGTGACGAGGTCGACCGCCAGCTTCGCTTCGTCCCACTCGGGCCACGGCGCGTACGTGACGCTCTCGTGGTGACCCGACGCCGCCCACAGCTCCTCGGCCAGGTGCGGCGCGAACGGCGCGACGATGCGCACCAGCGCGTCTACGTGCGCCGCAGGCACCGCGGCCGCCTTGGTGGCCTCGTTGACGTAGACCATCATGTCGGAGATCGCGGTGTTGAACTTGAGCGACTCCACGGCGTCGGTCACGCGGCGGATCGCCTGGTGCAGCGCGCGGTCGAGGTCACGCGACGCCACCGCGCTGGCCGAGACCTTCTCGTCGTGGGCGAGGCGCCACAGCCGGTCGAGGAACCGGCGCGTGCCGGCGACGCCGGACGTCTCCCACAACGCGCCGTCTTCGAGCGGGCCCATGAACAGCTCGTACAAGCGCATCGCGTCGGCGCCGTACCGCTCGCACATGTCGTCTGGGTTGACGACGTTGTACTTGGACTTCGACATCTTCTCCATCTTGGGGAAGACCTCGACGCCGGTGGCGCGGGAGACGGTCACGCCGTCGCGGACCTCGACCTCTTCCGGGTACCAGTACCGGCCGGCGGCGTCGCGGTAGCTGGTCGCGTGGATCATGCCTTGGTTGTACAAGCGCTGGAACGGCTCGGGCGTGCTGACGTGGCCGAGGTCGTAGAGCACCTGGTGCCAGAAGCGCGCGTAGAGCAGGTGCAACGTGGCGTGTTCGGCGCCGCCCACGTACAGGTCGACCGGCATCCAGTAGCGCTCCTCCTCCCGATCCCACGGGACGTCGGACCGGTCGGGGGAGATGAAGCGCAGGTAGTACCAGCACGAGCCGGCCCACTGGGGCATCGTGTTCGTCTCGCGGACGGCCGGCAGCCCGGTGGTGGGGTCGGTGGCCTGCATCCACGCGACGGCGCGCGCGAGCGGCGGGCGGCCGTCTTCGGTAGCTTTGCGCTCCGCGATCTCCGGCAACGCGACGGGCAGATCGCCGACCGGGACCGGGACCGGCGTGCCGTCGTCGCGGAACACGAGCGGGAACGGCTCGCCCCAGTAGCGCTGGCGGGAGAACAACCAGTCGCGCAGACGGTACTGGATCGTGCCGTGCCCAGCGCCCCGATCGGTGAGCCAGGTGATGATCGCCCGCTTCGCGCCCGTGATGTCGAGGCCGTCGAGGAACGCGCTCGCGACGTGCGGGCCGTCGCCGGTGTAGGCCGCTTCGGCGACGTCGGGGCCGCCCTCGACCACGCGCACGATCGGCAAGCCGAACGCGCGGGCGAACGCGTGGTCCCGCTCATCGTGGGCCGGACAGGCGAACACCGCGCCCGATCCGTACGACGCGAGCACGTAGTCCGCGATCCAGATCGGCACGCGCTGGCCGTTGACCGGGTTGATCGCGTAGGCGCCCGTGAAACAGCCGGTCTTCGGCGCGTCGACCGCTTGTGACATGCGATCGCGGTCGGACCGCCGGCCCACCTCGGCCCGGTACGCCGCGACGGCCTCGGCCTGGTCGGGCGTGGTCAGCGCGCCGACCAGCGGGTGCTCCGGCGCGAGCACGCAGTACGTGCAGCCGAACAACGTGTCGGGCCGCGTGGTGAAGATCTCGAACGAATCAGCGCGATCGGCGACAGCGAACCGCACCACCGCGCCCTCGGAGCGGCCGATCCAGTGGCGCTGCATCTCCTTGATGCCCTCGGGCCAGTCGACGCTGTCGAGGCCGTCGACCAGCCGCTCCGCGTAGGCGGTGATCTTGAGCATCCACTGCTTCATCCGACGCTGCTCGACGAGGTCGCCCGTCTCGACGTAGCGGCCGTCCTTGACCTCTTCGTTCGCGAGGACCGTGCCGAGCGCCGGGCACCAGTTCACGGGGATCTCAGCCTGGAACGCCAAGCCTGCCTTGAACAGCTCAAGGAAGATCCACTGCGTCCACTTGTAGTACTCGGGCGACGAGGTCGCGAGCTCACGCTTCCAGTCGTACGACAGCCCCAGCCGACGGAGCTGCAGCTTGAACGTCTTGATGTTGCGCTCGGTGATGTCGCGCGGGTGGGCGCCCTCTTTGTCGGCCTGGCGCTCGGCGGGCAGCCCGAACGAGTCCCAGCCCATCACGCGGAGCACGTTGAAGCCCATCATTCGACGGGCGCGGGCGACCACGTCCGTGGCGACGTAGCCCTTCGGGTGCCCGACGTGCAGGCCGGCCCCGCTCGGGTACGGGAACATGTCGAGCACGTAGTACTTCGGACGCGTGCGGTCGGTCGGCGTGGCGAACGTCTCGCGCTCTTCCCAATAATCCTGCCACTTCGCTTCGATCGCGCGGTGGTCGTACGGCTCCATGGATCCCCCGGGAGGCCGGGCTAACCCCGCGCCCGAGGGCCCGCACGATCGGATAGGATCCCCAGGGAGAGGTCCGATGCTCGTCTCGTTGCTGTTCGCGTGCGCGTCTACCGCCGAGCCGTTCGCGGCCACCTTCGCCGCCGAAGACGTCACGACGGTCCAGGTGGTGTCGGAGCGAGGCGACGTCCGCTGGATCTCGTCGGACACGCTCGACGTACACGTCTCGGGCGCGCTCACCGGGCCGGCCGACGACCTCGGCGACTGGTCCGCGGAGCTCGAAGGCGACGTGCTGCGCGTCGAGGTGTCGCCGAAGGGGTTGGCGTCGTCCGAGCTGGTGCTCGAGGGCCCTCCTGGGGTCGCGGTCGAGATCACGGCGACCTCCGGGCAAGTCTGGCTCGACGGCCTCACCGGGAGCGCCGTGGTGGACGCGGGCACGTTGGAGGGTCGCGCGCTCGCGGTCCACGGCCGCCTGACCGCAGCGGCGAGCGTAGACGTCGAGGTGACGCCGGGCACCGACGGCTTGACGGTGGAGGTCGGCGCCACCAGCCGCCTCGCGATGCCGTACGGCCTGGAGTACGACGTCAACATCGCGTGTGACGAAGGTTC
>CAIUDO010000623.1 GCA_903897935.1 uncultured Pseudomonadota bacterium | reverse complement strand
CGGCCCGGTTCATCTGGCTGAACCGCGCGTCGTTCAACGGGTTGTACCGCGAGAACCGCGACGGCAACTTCAACGTGCCGGTCGGGCGCTACGCGAAGGTGATGCTGCCGTCCGCCGCGCGGTTCTACGAGGTGCACCGCGCGCTCCAGGGGGTGCGGCTGCGCACCTGCACCTACGCCGAGGCCCTGGCGGACGTCGGCCGCGACGACCACGTGTACTGCGACCCGCCGTACGTGCCGTTGTCCGCGACCGCGAAGTTCACTGCGTACACCCAAGGTGGCTTCGGGTTGGACGATCAAGCGGGCCTCGCCGCCTGCGCGCGCGTCGCGGCCGATCGCGGCGCCCGCGTGGTGTTGTCGAACCACGACCTGCCGGTGGTGCGCGAGCACCTCTACCCGTTGTCCGACGGCTTCCATCACGTCGGGCAGCCGCGGGTGTCGCGGGCGATCAGCCGGAGCGCCGAGGCGCGTAAGGCGGGCGCGGCGGAGCTCGTGGCGCGGATCGGGCCGCGCGCGGCGTGACGTCCACGCGGCGGTGAGTATAAAGCGGGCCCCCTGACTCGGAGCCCTTCATGCACCGTCGCGCGTTCGTCCTCGGTGGGCGTACCACCCCGTTCATCGGCAAAGGGAGCCCGGACTTCATCTGGAAGAAGCACCCGGACTTCGGGACCCGCGAGAACCCCACGCTCGAGGAGCTGCTGACGGCCGCCGTTCGCGGCGCGCTCGAGGAGACCGGGGTAGCCGCGGCCGACGTCGACAAGGCGTGGGTCGGCAACTTCGTCGGTGAGCTGTTCAGCAACCAGGGCCACCTCGGCGCGGCGCTGGTCGGGGCGCACCCGGACCTCTTGTACAAGCCCGTCATGCGGGTCGAAGGCGCGTGCGCGTCGGGCGGCCTCGCGTTCGCGTCCGCGGTGGAGTCAATTCGAGCGGGATCGGACATCACCCTGGTCGCTGGCGTCGAGGTGCAGACGACCGCGTCGGCGCGCGTCGGCGGCGACTACCTCGCGCGGGCGTCGCACTACAAGCGGCAGCGCGGCCTCGACGACTTCACGTTCCCTGCGTTGTTCGCGCGCCGCACCAAGCACTACCGGGAGGCGTGGGGCACCACGGAGGAAGACATCGGCCACGTCGCGGTCAAGGCGTACGCGAACGCGCACAAGAACCCGCTCGCGCACATGCGCGCCGTCCCGATGGACCTCGCCACGGCCAGCGCGCCGTCCGAGCGCAACCCGTGCTTCTTGGGCAACGAGGAGCTCGCGCCGTACATGAAGGTGTCGGACTGCAGCCAGGTCTCCGACGGTGCATCGGCGTTGATCCTGGTCAGTGAGGAGGGGCTGCGCCGCCTCGGCCGCACCCCGGCCGACGCGGTCGAGGTCGCCGGGCTCGCGCACACCACCGGCAACCTCTACGAAGACGGCGACCCGCTGCGCCTGTCGACCACCGAGGCGGCGATCGCCCGCGTGTTCAAGGCGTCCGGCGTCACCGCGGCCGACGTCGGCGTCGCCGAGGTGCACGACTGCTTCACCATCACCGAGCTGCTGATGATGGAGGCGATCGGGTGGGCGAAGCCCGGCCAGTCCGCGGCGATGGTCCGCGAGGGCCGCACGGCGATCAACGGGGATCATCCGGTCAACACGGGCGGCGGCCTCGTCGGGTTCGGTCACCCGGTCGGCGCCACCGGCGTCAAGCAGCTCCTCGAGGTCGTCCGCCAGATGCGCGGCCAGTGCGGCGACTACCAGGTGCCGGGCCGCCCCACGGTCGGCCTCACGGTCAACATGGGCGGCGACGACAAGACCGTGGTCGCGACGGTCCTGCGCGCCTAGCAGCAATCAGCAATCAGGGATCAGCCTTCAGCTCCGGCGGGACGCGATCTGCGGGACTTCAGGGATCGAGCACTGTGGCAGAGCGCGCATCGGCTTGCGATCGCGGTCTACCGTACGACCCAAGCGTCTCCGTCCGATGAACGATGCGGACCAACAGCACGATTGCGAAGGTCAGCCGCCCGATCCCCACGCACATTGCCGAAGCTGATGGCTGACGGCTGACGGCCGCTAGGCCTTGAACAAGCGGTCAGCGGTCATCGGTCAGCGTCGACCGGGTTGTTCGCGTTCAGGTGAAGGTCGGTTGAGTCACCATCGCGCCATTATCGAGCTGGAAGCTGATGGCTGATGGCTAATGGCTGATGGCTGATGGCTGACGGCTGACGGCCGCTAGGGCTGCACCACCCAGCGCGGCGGCGGCAGCGCCGTCTCGGCCCCGCCCACCTTCACGACGATCGGCGGCGTCGCGAACGAGCCCGCGTACATCGGCCGCACCGGCACACGGACCTCGGCGATCTCCCCCGCCGACATCGGCGTCAGGCCCACCTCGACGTGGTCCCCGCGCAGCGTGAAGCTGGCGACCCCGGCCGCCCCCAGCAGCGCCGCGCCGTCGGCGACTGCGCCCGGCGGCAGACCGAGATCGATCCCCACCGACACGCCGCTCGGCGCCGCGACCCGCACGACGACCTCGCCCTCCTCCCCGACCACCAGCCGACCGAGCGCGACCTCGACGTCGACGCCCGGCGCGCGCTCATCGCCCGTCCACGGCACCCACGACGCGCGCGTGGCCGCCCACGCGAGGCCGGGCGCCGCGGGGCTCACCGCCAGCGTCCAGCCCGCGTCGACGCCGCCCGCCGGCACCGACAGCACCGCCGGCACCTTCGGCTGCCCGGGATCGAGGCGGGTCGTCGCCTTGACGACCCCTCCCTGCGACAGCGTGATGTCGACCGGAGCGGCCAACGACGGCAACGTCGCGGCGAGCGCCTCAAGCACGACCGGGCCGGCGTGCCCCGCATCGAACCCGCGGGCGGGCGTCCACGAGCCGAGCAGCGCCGTGGCGACGTCGGCGGCCGGGACCTCCCCGGGCGACCGCGCCGCCGCGAGCGCGGCCCACGCGAGCGCCTCGCTGCGCGACACCGGCGCGCCCCACGCGTCGCGCACCGATCCGACGTCGAACCCCAGCGCCCCGTCGACGACCGACAGCCCCTCGTAGAACACCGGAGCGAGCTTGCTGGCCGTGCTGTCGTCGACCAGGCCCGAGGCGAGCACCACCGCGGCGACGTACGGGCTGTCCACCTCGTCGGCGAGCCGCTCGATCGCCCCCGCCGCCCGCTGCCGCGCGACCTCGGACGACGCCGGGAGCGCCCGGCCCGCGATCGCGGTCTGCACGATCACGACGTCGAGCGCGCGCGCGTCGCCCCAGCCCCACGTGCCGTCGCCGCGCTGCGCCTGCTCGAGCGCACGCACCAGCCGCGGCACCGCCAGCTCGGCCAGCTCGTGCCCCGACGGATCCGACAGCGCGAGCAACAGCGGCACGACCCGCTCCGGGTCCGTCGACGAGCTCGCCCCAGCGATCCGCTGCCAGGTCAGGATCCGCAGCCGGCGCAGGCCGTCGGCGTCCGACGGCGCTCCGGCCGCCTCCGACAGCACGCGCGCGTACGACGCCAACGCGAAGCCGTACGGCCCCGGGTGCGCCTGGGGCGGCCGATCGAGCTCCGCCGCGATCACCGACAGCGCGCCTGGGAACACCAGGACGTCGATCCGATCGGACGTCGGGTCGACGCCGGGCGGCGCACGAAGCGTGAAGTCGCGCGTCGTAGCCACCGATCCCATGGCCACCGCGGTGACCGGTCGCCCCACCGGGCGCACCGAGACCGCGCGGTGTACGGCGTCCGCGCTCGCGAACGCGGCGTCGAAGGTGCCGGGCCCCACCCCGCTGGCGCGCAGCGTGATCACCCGAGGGGTCGCCCCGCCGGCCCCGACCGACACCACGCCGCCACCCCCGCCCGACAGCGCGCCCGCCGCAGACACCGACAGCGCGCCGCTCAGCGCGGAGGGCGTCGCGTTGAACACCGACACGGGCAGGTCGATGGTGTCGCCCCGGTACAACCACGCGGGCGCCGGCGCGTCGACCCAGACGTCGAGGCGCCCGTCGAAGCTGTGCGCCGCGCCCCCTTGTTGCCCGTCCCGGGTCTGGGCGAGCGCGAGCACGCGCCACGACGTCAACGTGTCGGGCACCCGCACGTCGACCGTCGCGACCCCCGCCGCGTCCGTCTCGACGAGCGGCCGCCACAAGAAGGAGTCGGGGAACCACGCGCGCGTCGTCGGCCCGTCGCCGCCGCCCTCACCCGACGCGTTGTCCGCGCGCCCGTCCGCGTCCGCGGGGGCCTCTTCGAGGGTGGAGAGCTCCATCTCGCCCCTCGCCGCGCCCTTCGCCATGGGCGCGGGCGCCGGCGCCGCGGCCTCGGGCGCAGGCGCCGCGCCCCCCATCGCCCACTCATCGCCTTCGTCGCGGCTCATCATCGGCGCGCTCGTGACCTGGGCCGCGTCCGCGCACCCGAGCACGAGGACCATCAACCCAACCACACCCAGGAGGCGCGTGTTCATCGTTGCTCCCACAAGAAGAGCTCCCACGAGGTCGTGTCCTCGGGGATTCGGGTGGCGTCGGAGACCAGGGACCGGGGGTTCGCTTGCTCGGCCCACAGCGGCGGCAGGTGCTCGAGCCGAATCGGTCGATCGAAGCCGTCGACGGCGGGCGTGCCCTCGGCCTCCAGCGCGTCGAGCCCTGCCTGCCACAGCTCGAACATCACCGGGTAGGTCAGCTGGTCGCTGGGGCCGGCCGACGCCTCCCACGCGTCGACCTGGGCCTGCGCCGCCAACAACGCCCGATAGAACCCGGCGGCCATCCGATCCGGCGTGTCGTCCGGGGACGACGACGACGCGCTCACGGGCTCGTCTCCGGGGCGCAGCTCCTCGATCGTCGCGACGCGGAGCAGCGCCGCGCGCGCCGCGTTCTCCCCGCGGATGGCGCCGCGGGCGAGCGCACCCGCGTCGAAGACGCCGAACGCCGGCGCGTGCGACGTCGCGCCAACCACCAGCCCGGCCATCGCGTCGGGTCCGGGCAGCGGCGCGAGCTGACCGAGCGTGCTGTCGACGCCGGCGAGGCTGACCCCGGCGGCGACGGGCGCGTCGCCGACCTTGGTCGTCACCGTGAGCCGGGCGACGTCCCCTGGGCGGTACACCGCGGCGTCCGAGCCGAGCGTCACGCCGAACCGCGCCGGCCGCTCGACCAGCACGACCGCGCGCGCCCCGTCCCACTCGGCGGAGACGAACCCGAGCACGTCCGACGGCACCTCGAACACCACGGAGCCCGCCTCGACGTCGACGTCCTCCTTCGCGATCTCCCGTCCCTGGTGGTACAGCCGCAGATGTTCCGGGATCTGACCGTAATATTCGGGGCTGCGTACGAACTCCATCGTCACGCGGTCGCCGGGGCGCACGATCGAGGGCTCCGGGCGCAGCCGCAGCGGCGGCACCGCGCCGGGCTCGACGACGACCCGCCCGCGCTGAGACGGCTCGTCGACCACCGCGACCTCGAGCTCGTAGCCGAGCGTGGTGGTCGGCCCCGGCTGGTGGGCGCCGGGTGGGCGCGGCACCGACAACGAGGCCACGAACCCGCCCGACACCGGCCCCGTGAGCGGCGCGCCGACGTCGATCCCTTGGAACGACGCCGCGACACACGACAACGCCGCCGCGGACAGCCCGGTCCCGCCCGGCGCCAGTCGCGTCGTGACGGAGAGTCGCCGATCACCCGTCGCGGCAACGACGACCCCGGTGATCACCTCGGCGCCGTCGATGCCGATGCCCACCGGCAAGCACCGGCGCGCGCGCGCCGCGGCGTCGCCGAGCCTGGTCGCGACGCCGTTGCCCACGGGCAGCTCGGTCTTCAGGTCGAGCGACGGGCGAAGGGTGTCCGGGACCGACCAGTCGACCGACCACACGCCGAGCGCGCCGGGCGCCACCCGCAGCGGCCGCATCGCCGCCGCGACGCACTGATCGAGCGGCGCGTCCTTACTCGCGGTCGGGCGCACCCCGCCCGATCCGTCCGCGATCAGCACCACCGAGGCGGATCCTTGGCCGCGCACCCAGTCGCCGCACCGCGCGATCTCGGGGGTCAACGCGTCGAACGCGCGCCGAAGGTCCAGGTCGGCCGCACGCGACGACAACAGCTCGACCGCGCGCGTGACTCGGGGCGCGTCGGGCACCATCGGGCGCGGGCGGACCGGCATCGCCGGGATCACGACCGTCACCGGGTCCCCAGGGTCGATCTGCAGCGCCGCGACCCCGTCGACGTCGGTGCGGGCCTCCTTCCGTGGCGCCTCCGGGTCCCACGCCGGGCCGACCACGAGCGGCGTGTCCCGCAGCGGGGCGCCGTCCGGCCGGGTCACCCGCAGGTACACGCGGTTGTTGTACTTGCCGACCAGCCCACCGAGGTCGGTGACGGCGTCGACGAGCAGCGGGCGCTGCGACAACACGACGCCCGCCCCACCCTCGACGACCTCGCCCGCGACGGGATCGGTGACCTTCACCCGCGCGAACAGATCGGCCTTGCCGACCAGATCTGCCGGCACGTCTCCCCACGACGCCGTGAAGCGGCCCGAGGCGTCCGTGCGCGTGACGCGCGGGTCCTCCCACGCGATCGGGATCGGCCACGAGCAACGCGACGTCAGCGTGACCTCGACCACCGCGCCCGCGACCGGCGCCCCCGACGCGTAGGTGGCGACCCCAGACAGCGTCGGGACGCCGCCGATCGCGTACCAGGACTTCTCGGGCGCCGCCGTCACGGTGAGGCGGGGCAGCACGAACGGCCGCACGTCGAACGTCGAGCGGACCTCGGTGGCGCCCGACACCCACGCGATCGTCCACGCGCCGACCGCGGCGTCGTCGGACAGGGGGAAGGTCGTATCGGCGATGCCCCACGCGCCCGCGCGATCCCGCTCGACGAGCATCTCCTGCTGGTTGGGATCGTAAATCTTCCAGATACCGGGCCGACCATCGAGGGGGCGCTGGTCGTCGCGAGCGACGAGCAACGACCGCACGTTAACCGTGTCGCCGGGCCGGTAGAGCGGGCGATCGGACAGCACGTGGCCGACCGCGGGCGCGTACAGCGGGAGGGGGAGGTCCACCGTGACGTCGCCGATGCCCGACCGCGCCTCGACCCGCAGGCGGTAGTCCGCGTCCGGCACCGCGGGCACGTAGACGAGGGCCTCGTCGCCGTCCCAGTCACGCACCTCGAAGCCGGGCACGATGGCGCCCTCGTCGTCGATGAGCGTGAGCTCGTGGGCCACCCCCCACCGCATCGGGTGCGACGACACCTCGCCGTCGAGCACGTCGTCGAACGGCGCGGCGAGGCTCGTGGAGACGGTGACCCAGCCCTCACCGCCCCGAACGATCCCGTGCGCGTCGGCCGACAAGCGGACGCGGGGGGCGCCGGATGGGCACGAAGGCGCGTGGACGCCGTAGCGGAGGCCGAGCGGAAGGCAAGGTACACCCAAGCACATCACGAAGCTGACCGCGCTCACCCCGACCACCGACATGAGCGTGACGCCCAATCGGTATCGGGTCTGGGTCTGGGACATCCGGCTCCCCCGAGGCGTTGTTCGTACGCGACGCCGCACAACGTCCGAACGTGCCCGAGCTTACGCCCGTCGGCGCGTGGTCACCGAATCTGGCAGCGCGAAAACTTCGTGATGCAGTGGATCGCCGCGTCGGCGCCCGGCTGGATGACGACCGTGCCTGCGTCGACGCCTTTGGCGCCGTCAAAGTAGGCGACCACCGACCACGAGCCCGGCGCCGCGCGGCCCGGGAGCCGGACCTCGTCGCCGCCGCGGGTCAGCGAGACCACCGAGACGTCTCCGGTGAGGCTGACCATGACGGCGTCGGCAGCGGGCGCGGCGGGCGCTGGGGCCACCGGGGCGGGGTCCAGTGACGGCGCAGGGTCGGCAGACGAAGGAGGGGGCGCTGCCGTCGCCGCGCGGCGTGACGGCGCGGCGACCGGCGGCGCCGACACCGGCTCGGGCGCGGCGGGGAGCGCGCTCGCGGTGTCACGCGGCGGCTCTTCTACCTGGGGCGGGGGGGCCGAAGAGACCACCGAGGGCGATGGGCCGGGATCCGGCGCCGACCGCGGGCCCGCCACCAGGACCAGCGCCACCAGCCCCACAACCCCCACCCCCAACACCAGCGCCACCACCAGCCCGAGGGCCGCACGCGCGCCCAACCCCGACTTGGGCTGGGCGGGCGGGACCTCCCGGGACAAGGTTCCGTCGGTGAGCGTGCGCCCCTGCAGCTCGCCGTCCATCTGGGTGCGAACGACCCACGAGCGCTTGCGGCACCACGTCGCGAGGCTGCGCCCGTTCAGCACGTCGGCCGCCATCTCCAGCGAGAGCGCGATATCGGAAGGGCGCGGCCGCTTGTGAGGCGCGAACGCCAGGCATCGGAGGAGCAGCACCTGCGCGACCGGGTCCACGTCGGCGGGCAGCAGCTCCAGCCGCTCGGCCAGGAACGCGTCGAACCGGGCCTCGTCGACCGCGAGCGTCGTCATCATCAGGACCGGCACGTCCGCGAACAGCCGCTGCCCGGTGAGCCCCTCGTAGAGCACGCACCCGATGCCGAACACGTCGGAGGCCGACCGCACCGCGGTGTCGGTGAAGCGCTCGGGCGCCATGTAGGCCGGACTTCCCAACATCATCTCGGTCTGCGTGCGCGCCTCGCGGTCGACATCGGCGCGGGCGATCCCGAAGTCGAGCAGCTTGACCTGACCGTGCCGGCTGATCCGGATGTTGGACGGCTTGATGTCGCGGTGTACGAGCCGCAGCGGCTCCCCGCCGTCGCCTTCCGCCGACCACGCGGCGGCGAGGCCGGCCGCGACCTGGCTCAGGACCTCGCACAGCGCGCGCGGCGGGATCGGATCGATCCCCGACATACAGATCGAGAGATCGTCGCCTTCGATGTACTCGGTCACGAGCGCGGCGCGCCCCTCGAGCACGGTGAGGTCGTGAACCCGCAAGATGACGGGGTGATCGAGGCGCGCGAGCAGGCGCCCTTCGTCGCGGAGCCGGAGCACGGCCTGGCTCGCCGGACCGAGGTCCCCACGAAGCAGCTTCACCGCGACCTCGGCCTCGACCCCGGACGGATAGACGGCGACCGCGCGATACACCTCGCCAAAGCCACCTCTTCCGAGGCAGTGACCCATCTTGAAGGTGCGCGCCCGCTCGTCCACCGCCGCCCCGCGCCGCCATCGTGCCCCGAGCGTCCAGCGCCGACAAGGGACGAGACGTGCCACAGGCCCGACACGGGCGCTATGCTTCCGCCCCCTGGGAGGTCCTCATGCCCATGCTGCAATTCACGAGCGGCGGGCGCGCGCTGTTTCGGCATCGGCTGCACCCTGGCCGAACCGTCGTCGGGCGCAGCGACCGGTGCGACGTCGCGTTGCCCGCCGATGGCGTGAGCCGCACGCACTGCGTGATCGACGGACGTCCCGATGGGTGGTGGCTGATCGACCGGAGCCGCCACGGCACGCTCGTGCGCGGCGCGACCGTGACCCGGGTGCAGCTCGCGGAGGGCGACACCATCGGCATCGGCCCGTACGCCGCGATCTTCACCCTCGAGGAGGAGGTCCCGGACGAGCTGACCACCACGACGGCGGCGGTTCAGGCTGCGGGCCACGAAGAGATCGTCGAGGTCCGCGAAGACGGCGTCGCCGCGAGCCGGGCGTGCGTGCGGGTCAACGGCGGGCCAGCCGCCGGGCGGACCCTCAGCCTGATGCGCGCCCGCCAGACCCTCGGCGGGCCGGGCTCGGAGCACGTTCTGTCCCCCGATCTGCCGCGCGGCGCCGTGATCCTGCGCGCGGTGCGCGGCCGGGTGATGGTGGAGCCGGGGCCGGTCCCGGTGCTGCTCGCCGGCACCCGCGTCCGCGAGATCACACCCGTGTTGCCAGGTGAGGAGCTCCGCTTTGGCGAGCACTCGATGGTCATCGACGTCGAGACGGTGTCGGAGGAGGCCGAGGAGCTGGCGTCGTTCGGCGAGATGGTCGGGCGGTCGGCGTCGATGCGCAAGCTGTTCGGAGTGCTCCGCCGGATGGCCGCCCACGACGCGCCGGTCCTGCTCACCGGCGAGAGCGGCACCGGCAAGGAGCTGTCGGCGCGCGCGCTCCACGAGCAGGGCACCCGGGGCGCCGGCCCGTTCGTCGCGGTCAACTGCGCGGCGATCACCGACACGCTGTTCGAGTCCGAGCTGTTCGGTCACGAGAAGGGCTCGTTCACCGGGGCGACCACGCGTCAGGACGGGGCGTTCCAGCGGGCGAACGGCGGGACGCTGTTCCTCGACGAGGTCGGTGAGCTCAAGGCCGACGCCCAAGCCAAGCTGCTGCGCGCGTTGGAGTCGGGCGAGGTGCGTCGGGTCGGCGGCGCCAACCCCGAGTACCCCGACGTGCGCATCATCAGCGCGACGAACCGCAACCTCCAGCGCATGGTCTCCGCGGGCACGTTCCGGGCGGACCTGTACTTCCGACTCGCCGTGCTGACGGTGCGTATGCCGTCGCTCGCTGACCGCATCTCCGACGTGCCGCTGCTCGCCCGCACCTTGCTCGCCCGCAACCACCCGAGCGCGACCCTCACCGAAGACGGCGCGGCCGCCCTCACCACCTACTCGTGGCCGGGCAACGTGCGGGAGCTCCGGAACGTGCTCACGCGCGCGTTCGTGCTCGGAGGCCCGTCGATCACCTCTGGGTCGTTGTCGTTCAATCCGTGGGCGTTCGAAGAAGACGAGCCGGAGCCCACCCCGCGGCCCGGCCTCGCGCCGAGGCCCGGCCCCCCGCAAGGCGACGATCCCGAGCGCGCCGTGCTGATCGCGGCGCTCGACCAAGCGGAGGGCAACCGCACGCGCGCCGCCCGGGACCTCGGGATCCCTCGATCGTCGTTGTTGTACAAGCTCAGGCGGCACGGCCTCGGCTGACGCTCACGGATCCGCCGGCGGCTTCGCGGCGCTCCAATCTCCGTGATCCAGGAACGACTGCAGGATCAGCATCGCCGCGGCCTGGTCGATCACCTCCTTGCGCTTCTTGCGGCGGGCGCCTGACGCGATGAGCAAGCGTGACGCTTCGACCGAGGTGAACCGCTCGTCGACGTAGGTGACCGGGAGGCCGGCGCGCGCCGCCAGCGCGTCCCCGACCTGACGCGCGAGGCGCGCCGACCGCTCCTCGCCGCCGTCGAGCTCGTACGGGAGACCGACGACGATCGCGTCCACACCGCGCCCGTCCATCAGCGCGACGAGCCGCTCGACGTCCTTCTGCACCCCCTGCCGGGCCACCGTCGTGACCGGCGACGCGAGCATTCGCGTGGGGTCGCTCATCGCGACCCCGATGGTCTTCGTGCCCACGTCCAATCCGATGACGCGCCCCACTGTTCCTCCCGAATTCGAGCAGGCGGACAGAATCTGACCGCATCACGACGCGCCGTTCGGTGCCCCGACGGCCGAAGAGGCGTAGAATACCAGCCCTCCGCGCGGTCGCCGAACTTCGGGCCCGCGCTGGACGGCACCGAAGCCTTACGATACTGTACACCCGTTCAGAGGGGTCGAGCGCAATGTACGCGCCGGTCGCAGAGATCCTTTCCCAGGGAGACGAGGTGGTGACGGGTCAGACCGTTGACACCAACGCCGCGTGGCTCGCCGAGCGCCTCACCGCGCTCGGCTTCAACGTCACGCGTCACGTCGCCGCGCCCGATGAACTCGGCGCCATCCGCGAGGTCATCCTCGACGCGTCTGCCCGAGCCGACGTGTGCATCTGCACCGGCGGCCTCGGCCCGACCGACGACGATCTGACCGCCGAGGCGGCCGCGAAGGCCGCCGGCCGCTCGTTGGTG
>CAIUDO010000622.1 GCA_903897935.1 uncultured Pseudomonadota bacterium | reverse complement strand
GGGAGACGTAGGTTCGTCCGACGAAGTCGGACGAACCGAAGCGACCGCCGGGAGGGCGGATGACGGAAGAAGGGCCCGGTCCGCCGCGAATCCGCTGGCGCCCGTGATCGGCTTCGCAGCTCGCGGCGGAGGCGTCAGCCAGGGCCCCTCAGCGCCGGATCTCCAGGGTGGTCGCCGCCCGCGACATCGAGGCATCGCCGGGCCACAGCGCGTCGGGGTGGCTGAGCACCGCCTCGTCGGCGTAGTACTCGTCCACGCGAAACACAGCGTCGAACGGACTGAACCAGATGGTGTGCACCTCCCCGTCCTCAGCGTACTCGATGGAGTCCGACTCCGTCTGATCGGTGTCCCCGAACACCACCTCCGGGGTGGGATCCGGCACAAACGACGCGCCAGACGGCTGGTACCGCACGAACACCGCGATCGTGCCGTCGTCGGCGACCTCGAAGAACCCGACGTCCGTTTGGGTGGCCCCCCCCCGGTCCGCCGACACGATGTCCCAGTAGCCGAAAAACGTCGGGTCGAGGGTACACCCGGACATCGGCGCCACGAGCACGAACAGGAGGGTGGAGGCGCGCATCAGTCGTCCAGGCTCATGGTCAACTCGACGTGCACGCCGAGCGCGTTGTAGGCAAACGGGTACAGGTCGAGCAGGTCGGGGTCGTTGTATTGGAACGAGGCCCGCAACGCGAGCGTCTCGGTCGTGCCGACGTCGTAGATGTAGTCGAGGCGCGCGGTGGGGCGCACCCCTCCCCGCACCCCGAGGGTGGGCTGATCGGGCAGGTTGACGATGCCGGCGCGCGCGTAGAACAGGCGCTCCTCTTGCCGCTCTCGGTGCTCCCGCTGGTACCAGCCCTCGGTGTGGTACGCGACCGCGAGCTCACGCAGGCGGCCCTGGGCGCCGAACTGCCAGGCCGCGCGCAGGTCGTAGCGGCCGAACATGTCCTCCTGCCGGAAGTGCCCGGTCTGCAGGCGGTCGACGAGGCCGGCGCCGCCGCCCACCTCTTCGTCCGCGTCCGCCTGCGGCAGATCGCGGTAGAACAAGCTCACGAGCCCGAAGCCAGGGTCGTCGGCGCCGAGCTGCTCGACGTCGAACTGCTGGACCCCGCCCACGAGGTACTGGGCGTCGGACAACGAGACGCCGTCCCCGAGCACCGTGTTGAAGAACAGCGCCACCTTCTCCTGGGTGACGTCGACGTACAGGCCGCGCGTGCCCGTGTAGCCGGCTTGCACCGAGACGATGTCGCTCGCGAGGTACCCGCCGCCGATCCAGTCCACGGCGTACATCGTGAGCCCGCGCCCGGTGCTGCTGCGGCCGATGACGGGCGCCGCGACCGCCGGGTACAAGTTGAGCAGCGGCATCGACCACGACAACGCCCGCGCCCCCATCACCGCCTGGGCCACGCTCGACGCGTAGAACACCCGCGCGCGCAGGTTGAGCGGCCCGTCCTGGATGAGCGGGATCGCGAGGCCGAGGTTGGTCGCGCCGACGTCGAGCGGCTGGCTGTAGACCGACTGCGCGTGCTTGCCGGTGGTGTCGGAGCACCACACCGGGACCTGCGCCGCGCCGACGACCACGTGCATGTCGAGGGCGAGCACGTCGTCGCCGCGCAGGCGCTCCCGGGCGAACGCGCCGGCGCCGTACGTCTGCGCGTTGGTGCGGATCGCGGCGAGCCCGTTCGCGAAGCCGGCCGTTCCCCCGATGGGCTGCCAGAACTCGCACGCGGAGAGCTGCATCTCGTCGGCGGACGCGGCGGCGACGAGCAGGGACAGGATCATGCGGGATCCAGGATCGCGGCGCACGCCGGCGATGACGCGAGCCACGCGTCGAGGTCGTCACCGTACTGGAGCACGAGCTCACACGCGAGGTTTCGGACCGTGAGCGCGCACGCGTACAAGTCCATCTCCTCCTCGGGGAACGCGAGATCGGGCAGCGCGCACACGTACGACTGCTCGAACAGCTCGACGCGGGCGACGCCGAGCTCGGCGTCTCCCTCGCACTGCTCGGTGCGCGCGCCGATCGCCCACCCGACCTCGAGGCACACCTGGTCGTCGGGCAAGCGGTGGGCGCAGCCGACCGCGCCGACCAGCACGATCCAGCGGGTCATTGGATCACCTCGACGTGCTCGACGCCGACGCCGAGCGGCACGCTGAACGTCCACACGACCGCGCCGTCGACGCCGCGCACCACCCAGGTGTGGCCGGTGCGCACGTCGCTGACCCAGTCCTCGCCGTTCAGCACCGACCCGACGAACACCTCGGCGCACGTGGCCACGTCCTGCTCGTACAGCTCGACCTCGGCGCCGTGCCGGTTCGAGACCGTCAACGACGCGAGGTCGGGCCCCTCGACGCCGCACCCGCCGCCGTCGGGCGCCGAATAACTGGGGTAGTACGTGCTGTATCCGCACGCCAACAACAACGACAGCAGGATCGGCATTCCTGCAGCCTACCCGCGCCGCAGGGCCGACCGCAACCCAAAGCCACGCTCACCGAGCGGGCGGGCGCGGCGGCGGCGGTGGCAACACGCGCTGCACCGCCTCCCACCCCTCGGCGGAGAGCGACGCTTCGAGGCCCTCCATCCAGGCGCGCTCCGCCTCCATGAGCGCGAGGTGGGCCGCGCGCGCCTGCGCCTCGAGCGCGTCGAGCTGCTCGGTGTCCGCGAGGGCGGCGTCGAGCGCCTCTTGGTCGGCGGGGGACAACGACGCCGCGTCGACGCGCTCCGCGAGCACGACGTGCGGCGGGGGCGGCGGGCCGTGGGGCGGGCCCATCGGCGGCCCAGCGGGCGGTGCAGCGGCAGCGACCGCGACGATCAGCGACAACCAGTTCATGAACACCTCCTGCGGGACGACCCGCGCCCGCATCGACTGCAGGCGCCGTGCCGCGCCGTCCATGCGCCATTCGACGGTTCAACCCAGGTTCTGGACGCCTCGGCCGCGCGGCGCCGGTGCGGGGATCGCACGCGGTGTGCGGAGTCTGCGCGTCAGTAGGAGAACGTCGGCGCCCACAACCAGCCCTCGAACGGGTTCGACAGCCCGTCCACCAGCACGGTCGTGTCCCAGTCGACGAACACCTGGTCCTCGTCGACGGCGCCGCTCGCGCCGGTGGGCTCGAGGTCGGGGAGGTCGCCGAGCAGCACGCGGCCCTCGGAGCCCGGGGTCATCTCCGGGCCGGAGTCCGTCGCGATGATCACGCCGTCGTCGGTGAGCTCGACGCCGCGCACGAAGTCGAGCCCGCCGTCGACCTCGAGATCCGCGAGGTAGGTCGGTCGGATCCGCAGGTCGTCGGTGCGGGCGAGCCCGACGGTCCCGCCGGTGGACGGCGCGCCGTAGCTGTGCGCGTACAGCAGCCACCACACCCCGTCGACCCAGCGCAGCACCGGGCCGTGCGGCGTGTCGAGGGTTCCGTCTTCGGGGAACTCCCAAACGACCGATACATCCATCGGGTCGGTGATGTCGAACAGCGTGACCTGGCCGCCCCCGCCGCCCCCGGGGCCATCGCCGCGGTTGGACATCACGAGGTACGTCGACCCGCCGTCTTCGATGAGGTCGATGCCGTTCGGCGCGGTCGCGTCGACGTCGTAGGCGTGTACGGCCACCGCCGAGCTGCCGTCGCCGGGGTACCAGCCGAGTCGGTCGCCGAACGCCTCCGGCACGATGATGTTGCCGTCGTGCGGGTCGCGCACGGCGTCGTGCGGGAACGACAGCCCCGACTCGAGCGCGAAGTCGAGGCCGCCCGCGTCGATGCGTAAGAACCCGCCGTCGAGCTCGCCGCCGCCCGGGGGCCCGCCGGGGGGCGGCCCGGACGGCGCGTACGCGAACGAAGCGAGCAGGCCGTCGCCGTCGGCGCTCGCGCCTTCCCCCGTGCAGCTCGCGCAGCCGATGAGCGCGGTCCAGGTCCACAGCGCCACCTCGTCGCCGTTGTGGTCGAACAACGAGACGCCCGTCGAGCTCGGCACGACGAGCACGTGGCCCTCGTCGAACACGCGGGTGCCGGTCGGCTCGGTGTCGGTGTCGGTGTCGGTGTCCGCGTCGGTGTCGGCGTCCGTGTCGGTGTCCGTGTCGGTGTCCGCGTCGCTGTCCGCGTCGGTGTCGGCGTCGGCGTCGGTCGGAGCCGCCGACTCGGCCGGCGCGGTGTCGGCCTTGGTGCACGCCGCGAGCGACGCGGCGACGATGACGAGCCCACAACGTACGATCACGCACCCTCCCAAGCGCGCGTCGCGCGCCCGCCGGAATCTTGCACGACGCGTGCCCGGTTCGGAGCACGCAAACGCGCCAAAACCCGAGGCGGGCGCGTCCCGGGGTGCGAAATCCGCACGCGTCGTGTGCGGAGGCTGCGCTTCGCCGCGCGCTGACCGCGGCGTCAAACACCAGCGGGCGCGCCCCCCTGAGTGCAGAATCCGCACGCGCCGGGTGCGGAGCCCGCGACGCCGCGCACCCACCACGCCAAAAGCGGCGCCCGCGCGTCGACCGCGGTTGGCGCGGCCCGTGCACATCGTCGACCCCGGAGGCCCACCTGCACGACGAGACCGGACATCGGCGGCAGCGCTTCGGGGTCGCGGCGGTGGTCGCGGCGCTGCTCGTCCTGGTCGTCGCGTCCGTCGCGGTCGACGTGTGGTCGATGGGCCGCACGCGCGCGGTGCTGGAGCAGGCGCAGGTCAGCATGATCGCGACGGCGTCGGCGCAAGCACTCGGCGGCCGCCCCCACGGGCCGCCCTCCGAGGCCACCCTGGACCGGATGCTCGCCGTCGGCGCGCCGCTCGGCGTGCGCTGGATCGCCCTCGTCGACCACGACGGCGTGCCCGTGCACGAGGTCGGCGCGCGCACCACCTCGCGCACGCCCACCACTCCGATGACCCCGCTGCGGGACGGCGGGCGCCTCGTCGCGCGGTTCGCGCCGCCCGGCCTCGGTCCACCACCCCCGGGGTTCGGCCCGCCCGACCGCCCCCCAGGGCCGCCTCCCCTCGAGCTGCTCGTCGAGATCGAGCCCCTGCTCGCCCAAGAGCTCACGCACCAGCTCGCACGCGACCTCGCCGTGCGCGGCGTGCTCGCCGTCGCGGTCGTGCTCGCCGGGCTCGCCCTGCTTCGGCTGTCGCGGCGCGCCGAAGAGCTGGCGGCGCGCTCCGCGCACGAGCGCCGCTTGTCGTCGCTCGGCGAGATGTCCGCGGTGCTGGCTCACGAGCTGCGCAACCCCCTGGCCTCCCTCAAGGGAAACGGCCAATTGTTGCTCGAGGACCTGCCGGCCGGGCCCACTCACGACCGGGCGCAGTGGGTGGTGCACGAAGCGGAGCGCCTGGAGGCGCTCACCGAGAGCCTGCTGTCGTTCGTGCGCGCCGGAGACCTCGACCGCGCCTGGGTCGACCCCTGCGCGCCCCTGCGTGACCTCCCCGACCTCTCGCTCGACCTCGACGACGCCCCGCCGGTCTGGTGGCTCGACGCCGTCCGGTGGGGCCAGGTCGTCGCCAACCTCACCCGCAACGCCGCGTTGGCCGGGGGCCCGACCGAGGTGCGCGTCGCGGGAACACCCGACGCGCTCGTGCTGGAGGTGCGCGACCACGGTCCCGGCTTGCCGCCCGACGTGCCCGTCGCGGCGCTGTTCGAGCCGTTCCGCACCACGCGCACCCACGGCACCGGGCTCGGGCTCGCCGTCGTCCACCGCATCGTCACCCAACATGGAGGGACCGTGACCGCAGCGAACGCGCCCGGCGGGGGCGCCGTCTTCACCGTGCGCGTGCCGTCCGCCGGCCGGAGCCCAGCGTGAGCCGCTTGTTGGTCGTCGACGACGAGCCCGGCGTGCGCGCGTTCCTCTCCGGCGCGCTCGCGTCGGAGGGGCACCACGTCGACGTCGCCGAAGACGGCGCGCGCGCGCTCACCCTCGCCGGTCGGGCCGCCTACGACGTCGTGCTCACCGACCTGCGCATGCCCGGGCTCGACGGCATGGCGCTCCTGCGCACGCTCACCCGCGAGCAGCCCGAGGTGGTCGTGGTCGTGCTCACCGCCCACGGCGAGGTGGCGTCCGCGGTCGAGGCGATGCGGCTCGGGGCCTACGACTACGTTCAGAAGCCGATCGCCAGCCCCGCCGACCTGCGACGGCTCGTCGCGCGCGCGCTGGAGCGCCGCCGCCTCGCCGACCAGCGCGCCGCGACCACCCCCACGACCCCGCCGCTGACGTACGGGGCGCCGTCGATGGCCCCGGTGGTGCGCGCGCTGCGTAAGGTCGCCGCGACCGATACGACCGTCCTGCTGCGCGGCGAGACGGGCACCGGCAAGGAGGTCGCCGCCCGGACGGTGCACGCGTGGAGCGCTCGTCGAGACGGACCGTTCGTGGCGGTCAACTGCGCGGCGCTCTCCGAGACGCTGCTCGAGAGCGAGCTGTTCGGGCACGAGCGGGGCGCGTTCACAGGCGCGGCCGCGCGCCGGCGGGGCAAGGTCGAGCTGGCCGCCGGCGGGACGTTCTTCCTCGACGAGGTCGGGGAGCTGAGCCCCGGCCTGCAAGCGCGCCTGCTGCGGGTGCTGCAGGAGCGGGTGTTCGAGCGCGTCGGCGGGGAGCAGGTGATCGCCGCCGACGTGCGCTGGGTCGCCGCGACCCACCGGCCGCTCGAGTCGCTCGTCGCCGAGGGGGCGTTCCGGGAGGACCTCTACCATCGACTGGCGGTCTTCCCGGTGGTGCTCCCCCCCCTGCGGGACCGTCGCGAGGACATCGGCCCGCTCGCCGACGCGCTGCTGGCGCGCGTGGCCGCCGACGTGCGCCGTGGCCCGCTCACGCTCGCCGACGACGCGCGGAGGGTGTTGCTGGCCGCCCCGTGGCCCGGCAACGTGCGTGAGCTCGCCAACGTGCTCGAGCGCGCCGCGATCCTCGCCGACGGCGCCACGCTGTCCGCCGCGGACCTCGACACCCGGACCGCGGCCCGCGCGCACGCCGAGCCGGCGGGTTGGGCCCCGTCGATGGAGGAGGCCGAGCGCCACGCCATCGCCGCCGCGCTCGCCCGGCACGACGGCAACCGCCGCGACGCCGCGGACCACCTCGGCATCGGCTTGCGCACCCTGTACGACAAGCTCAAGCGCTACGACCTCGGCTGACCCCAAACCCCGGAGCCCCCATGCGCCTCCTCCTGCTCGTCCCGTTCGTGGTCGGCTGCGCCAACAAAGGAAACGGCGGCGCGTCGGCCACCGGCGCGTGCCAACCCCAAGCCGACAACGCGCTTCGGTTCGACTGTGATCTCCCGACACAGTCCGACGTCGTCGTCACCTTGGACGGCCCCGAGGGCACCCTCACGCGCGCGGGGGGCCCCACCCTCACCCTGGCCGGGCTGCGCCCGGGGTCCACCTACGCGTGGTCCGCGGCGGTCGACGGCGCCCCGATCGACTCCGGGTCCGTCACCACGGGCCAGTTGCCGGACCTGTTCGACGACCTGTCGTTCACCGTGACCGGGACCGACGGACCGGCCACGATCGCGCTGCCGACGATGTGCAACGGCCAGGCGGTCGTCACCGTCGTCGACGCCACCGGCTCCGTCGTGTGGTACCAACCGTTCGACACCACCGCGACGGACCCGACCGGGGGCTTGTCCGGCTTCTCGGTCACCGCGGCGCAGACCGTGCTCGTCCACCTCGACGGGTCTCGGATCGCGGAGGTCGCACAGTCCGGCGCCACCTTGTTCTCGGTCGACGGGTTCGAGAGCCCGCTGCACCACGACCTGGCACGCGGCGACGACGGGCGTACGTACGCGCTGTTCGCCGACCTGTGGGACATCGACGGCCAAGACGTCATCCTGGACGGGGTGTACGTGCTCGACCCCGACGGCGACGTCGTCGCGACCTGGGAGCTCGTCGATCACCTCGGCGCCGTCGACGTCGTCGACTCCGGCGACAAGTTCTGGGCCAGCACGTTCCCCGGCGCGGTCGACGTGTCCCACGCCAACGCGATCGACCCGACCCCGTCCGGCAGCGCGGTGATGTCGCTGATGCTGCAGGACACCGTGATCTCGGTGGTGCTCGACCCCGACGACGCCGCGTTCGGCGAGGTCGATTGGGTGCTCGGCCCCGACGGCGGGCCGATCGTCGGCGACGCGCTCACCTGGGTGTCCGGGGAGTTCGCCGGCCAGCACCACGCGCACGTCGAAGCGGACGGGGATCTGTGGGTGTTCGACAACGTCGGGGCCGACGGGCCGGCGGGCGAGCGGTACGCGATCGACACCGACGCCGGCACCGCCGAGCAGATCGCGAGCTACCCCGTCGACGGCTCGTGTGACCACCAAGGCTCGGTGTTCGTCGACGACGCCGGGGTGCTCGTCACCTGCCCCACCCCCGGGCGGGTCGACCTGTTCGACGCGGACGGCGCCGTCACCTGGAGCCTCGACGTGACGTGCGGGGGCGGCGCCGGGAGCGGCTCGCTCACATTCGCGCGCGCGCAGCCGATCACGTTCTGACCGGTCACGTGCGCGGGTGCATGTACACGTCGCGCTTCGGGTACGGGATCTCGATCCGCTCGGCGACGAACCGCTTGTGGATCGCGACGATCAAGAGGTCGATGGCCGGCCCGCGCTGCGCAGGATCGCGGATCCACGCCAACACCTCCAGCTCGACCCCAGAGTCGCCGAACCGGCGAAACCGGACGCGGGGCGTGCGGGGGGCTTCGCGCACGAAGATGTCGAGCCCAGCGACGACGTCTTCGAGCACCGACCGCACCTTGTCGAGGTCGGTCCCGTACGCGACCGAGAGCGGGCACCGCACCCGTTCGTGGGCCGACGGCCCCGCCGACTCGTTGATGATGCGCCCAGCCGACATCAGCGAGTTCGGCACGATCACCGCAATGTCGTCGCGCGTGAGCAGGCGCGTGCTGCGCAGGCCGATCTCGGTGACGAGGCCGCGGGTGCCGTCGTCGAGCACCACGAAGTCACCGAGCCGGTACGGGGCGTCGGCGAGGATGAACAAGCCGGCGAACAGGTTGGCGAGCGTGTCCTTGGCGGCGAAGCCCACCGCGATGCCGATCACGCCGGCGCTCGCGAGCCACGCGGTGACGTCGATGCCCCACGCGAGCAGCACGAGGTACACCGACCCGCCGAGCACGAACGTCTTGAAGCCCATGTCGAACAGCGGCAACGTGCGCGGCTGGACGATGTCGTACCGCTGATGCTCCCGCGACAGGTGGCCCAGGCCGGCCTGCCCGATGCGCACGACGCCCACCGTCCAGAAGACGACGAGCAACGTGGACAGCACCGCCATCAACACGCCACGCACGTCCTCGGGCAGGTCGACGCCGCGCTGCGCCAACCACACGCCCGCGAGCAGGACGGACCACGCGAGCGGGCGCTGGATCGCGCCGAGCACGATGTCGTCGCCGGTCCACCGCGTGCGGGTCGCGACCCGACGGGCGAGCCCGAGCACCAACCGATCCACGATCAACGCCAACACCGCGGCGATCGCCAGCGTGAGCGCGGCGCGGCCGCCCGGATCGGACCACACGGCCCCAAAGACGTCGCTCAAGGCTGCGCTCCCGAAGCGCCACCGCCTATCGCGCCGACGCGGGCGCCGCACGCGACCGGCCCCACCCGGGTACGGTGCGCCGCATGAACCTCCCCGAAGCCCGACCCGAGTGCGCCCGGTGCCAGCGCCCGACCAAAGTGTGCTTGTGTGCGCATCTTCGGCCGATCGCCACCCGTACGCGCCTCCTGATCGTCCAGCACCCGCGCGAGCACCGGGAGGCGCGCGGGACCGCGCGGCTGGTGGCGTCGTGCGTGACGGGCAGCGCGCTGGTGGTCACGACGCGCCCGGACGATCACCCGGTGGTGCGGGCCTGGCTCGACGCGCCCGACGCCCGCCCGGTCCTGTTGTACCCGGGCCCCGACGCGGTCGCCCTGAGCGCCGAGCCCGCCCCGCGCACGCTGGTGGTCGTCGACGGCACCTGGCCGCAGTCCCGAAAGCTGCTGCGCTGCAACCCCCGCCTCGCCGCGCTCCCGAAGGCGACGCTCCCCGCGGGCGCCACGAGCACCTACCGGATCCGCCGCCAGCCGCGCCCGGAGTGCTTGTCGACGCTGGAGGCCGTCGCCGCCGCGCTCGGCGCGATGGAGGCCGGTGACGCGTTCACTGGGTTGTACGCTCCGTTCGAGGCGATGATCGAGCAGTGGCTCGCGCACCTGCCGCCGGCGGCCGTCAGCGGGTGATGGTGTCCTCGTAGAGGAGCGCGCCGTACTCGTCGAAGAACGAGGCGGTGAGCTGGTTCCCGGCGATCTCGACCCAGGTGAAGCCGCCCAGGTCGTCGTACTCGAACCGGGTGGCGTTCGAGCCCTCGAGGTCCGACGTCTTGGCGGCCGCGCCCGACACGATGAGCTCGGTGCCACACGCCGGCTCCAGCCACTGGAGGTCGTGGTCGTGGCCGCACAGGTAGAGGTCGATCTGCCCGCACACGGCGCGCTCCATGAACTCCTGGACGGGCACCCCGGCGGCGATGTCGAAGCCTGGGATATCGGCGAGCGCGCCCAGCCCCTCGTAGTCCCCGGCGTTCCCGTGCGGACCGTTCGACCGGTACGGGTGGTGGCCGAACGCGACCTTCCACTCGGCGCTGCTCACCGTCAACGCAGTCTGCAGCCAGTCCTCCTGGTCGCCGCCGAGGCCCCAGAAGACCTGGGTGGTGTCGAGCGCGAAGAAGTCGACCGGACCGGCGGAGAACGTGTAATAGAGGTCGTACATCGTCCACTTGTCGCTGTACGCGGAATAGTCGACGTAGATCGAGCCCTTCCACAGCTCCCACCCGAGCCCTTCGCCCCCGTAGTCGTGGTTGCCGAGCGAGATGTAGAACGGGAAGTGCAGGTTCGCGTACGGCAGCTCGAACTTGTCCTGGAACTGCACGTCGTCGACGCCGGACACGCCGCTGTCGTAGAAGTTGTCGCCCAGGTAGAGCGCGAAGTCGCAGCCGCGCTCGGCGCACACGACCTCGACGGCGTCGGCGTTCCGGTACTGCGTGTCGTTGCCTTCTCCGCCGTCGCCGAGCGCGACGAAGCGAACGACGTCCACGGGTGCCGTGTCGGTGTCGGTGTCGGTGTCGGTGTCGGTGTCGGTGTCCGCGTCCGTGTCGGTGTCCGTGTCGACGTCCGTGTCCGTGTCCGTGTCCGCGGGCGGGTTCCACGTGCCGCCCGGCGGCGGAGTCGACGTGGCGGTGGGCGTCGTCTCGATCGTGTCCGGAAGGTCTTTGGTGGCGCACGCGAGCCACACGCATGACAACAGCATGAACACCCCGTCACGCCGTCGTAACGCATCCAGCACCGGATCACCGCGATGTCATGCTCCGCCCGCGGTGCCGGGCAGGGGACCGAAGCCGGCGCCCCAGCGCATCCACCAGCGCTTCGAGGTCGGAGGGCATCTCCGCCTTCATCGAGGTGTACCTGCTCGCGGGTCGTCGAGCTTGGTGAACGCTGTCCTGCGAGCGAACGGTTCGGCGAGGCCGGACGCCACCACTCACAGGTTGCGAAGCATCGTGGGTGTGAAGTCGGCACCCGCAATGGCGCCGCCGCCCGGCGCGGTGCTGAGTCCCAGCGTGGTCTCGAGGTCGCGAACGAGCGCGCGCGCGAAGGGGTAGGCTTCCGGGTGACCGAGGACCGCGGTCCACGAGAGCCCGCTAAGGAGCCGGACACCTTCGTGGGCCTCCATGTACGACGTGCACTTCGCGTGGGTGGCGTCGCGCAGGAGCCACGCGAGGTACGCTTTGGGATGCTCCTCCCGGCGCTCGATGAGCCAGGGCACCTTCCAGCGGCCAGCTCGGTTCGGGCATTGGAGCCCGTCGTCGACCGCGTACGCCGGGTCGGCGGTGCGAAACCGCTCGTGGTCCGGACCCGACCCCAGCGAGGGCGGCCAATGTGCCGGAGGAACCTCCGTCTTTAGACCATCGAGGTCGCCGAAGAACCAGCTCTCGATCATGGGTACGGCGAGGTGAAACGACACCTTGGTGCGCAATGTGGCCGCCACCCGCCCGGACAGCTTCTGTGGAAGCGCCGCGAGCACGCGCCTCGCCGATTCCCGAACGTGGTCCCTGACGACGATCTCGTTGTCGACGTTGGCGATCTCCAGGTCCTCCACGATCACAGCGAGATCGAACGGCTCCTCGCCAGGGCGCGACGGGATCACGGCGCCGAGCGCGGCCTGGACGAGGTGGCCCGCGTGGCCCAAGGGGTCTGCGGTTGCAGGGGCCGCACGGGGTTGGACGTGAAGCCGTGGAATGGCTGGTTCGAACCTGCGTCCACCGATTCGAACTCGTGCGCTGGGAACAATGAGCGAAGGGCCTTCGGAAGGGCGAGGAACTCCAACCGGCCCGTGGTGACGAGCGCCACCTTCACGGGTCGACCTCGGGCGGCGCCGCCGCGCCGGCGGGCGCCGCGAACACGTTCCGCTCGTAGAGGTCGCCGAGCGCGAACATCGACAGCCACTCCGGGTCGCGGAGGGTGTCGAGCGGCGCCGGGTTCACGCCGGGTTCACCCGGGGCCCCGAGTACGAACACCTGGCCCGGTTCGCTCGCGAACGCGTTGAGCACGATTGGGGCGTGCGTGGTCAGGATGATGGTCAGCCCGCGCTCGTCGGCCCGTTGACGCATCGCGGCCAGGACCGTCCGGATGGCGTGGGGGTGGAGCTGGTTCTCCATCTCGTCGAACGCGATCACCGATCCGTCCGGCGCACCCGCGACGGCCGTGAGCTGGTGGAGCGCCGTGAGCAGGCCGGACGCGGCCACGCTCAGCGGCAAGCTCGCGTCCGGGCTCGGCGCGCCGGGCGGGTAGAACCGGGCCTGGCCCTCGGGGGTGAACTCGAGGTCCTCGATCAGGTCGGGGAACGCACGCCGCGTCCAGCGCATCACCCACTCGAACTGCCCGTTGAACCGCCGCGGCGCGCTCCTCCAGTTGTTCAGCACGGCCACGAGGTTGGTGCCTGACGGGAGCAGGAACACCTGCCCATCAGTGTCCTCCTTGGTGGCGTAGGCGCGGCCGAGCTCGAAGTTGTCGTAGACCCGCAGCGCCCTGAGGACATCGATGAAGCGCCCGAGCGCCTCGTCCGGGTGCACGGCGTGGAGGCTGTGGATCTCGGCCGTCCCCATGCGTCCCCGAACGGCTCCCTGGAGTTGGAACGTGTGCTGCAGCCTCGGGACGTCGAGGACACACGCGTCGCCGCGCCAGAGGGACTCCTCGTGGTAGCTGTGTACCCCTTGCCCTTCGACCGGGATGCCGAGCCGCCACCTCCAGCCCTCGTGCGTGATCTCGAACACGACGTCTTCGCCAGCTGAGCTCGCGAGGTTGCGGAAGGCCGAGCCCGCATCCGCGAAGCGGGACGCCTCCTGAGGGCCGCGGAGCACGGTGTTGCGCAGGAACTTGAGGGCGGCGAGCACCGTCGACTTGCCGGCGCCGTTCGCGCCGGTGAGCACGCACACGCCGCGGGGGGTCCACTCGAGCTCGCGGAGGGCGCGGAAGTTCCGGACGCGCAGGGTGAGGTTCGACATCGCGGTCACTCCGAGGTCGACGAGGGCAGGCGCGGGAGGGCGAAGAGAAGCGTCTGGGCGGCCGGCGCCTCGGGGCGGACCGCGGCGTCGGGCGGCGCCGGTGGCGTCCCATCCGGCTGGAGGGCGGTCGTTGTAGCCGAGCCCGGCGCGGTCGTACCCACACGGACGGGTGTGGCCGCGGCCGGGCGGTGCGGCGGGCCCAGCGCCCGGCGTCTCAACGTGATCATGGCCCCAGCATGACACAACTCGGCGATCGGCGCGAGGCGGGGCCTGCCACAAACGGCGCAGCGCATCCGACCTCCCGCCGTGAGGCGCTCACGCTCCGCCGCGCACGCGGGGGCGCGCTACGGGGGCCCGGACACGATGAACGCGCTCCACGTCGCCGGCGCGCCGTCGCCGCGCGCCGCGCGCGCGGACGCGAGCGCCTCGAGCTGCGCCTCCCGCAGCGCCTCGGCCACCTCGAGCGGACCGCGCGCAGGCATTCGGGCGTACATCTCGTCCATCAGCTCGGCCGTCGCTCGGTCCTCGACCGCCCACAAGCTCATGACCACGCGACGCGCGCCCGCCGTGGCCAGGGCGCGGCGCAGCCCCAACACCCCCTCTCCGCCCGTCGCGACGCCCACGCCGGACTCACACGCCGACAGCACGACCAGCTCGGTGCCGCGCAGATCGTGACCTGCGACCTCCTCCGCGGTCCACAGCCCGTCGTCCCCGTCGATCGAAGACGCTTCGTTGGCGCCCGCCAGCGCCAACCCCGAGCGCACGTGGGCCTGCCCCTCGATCGCGCCGTCCGGCACGAAGAAGCCGTGGGTCGCGACGTGTACGAACCGCGCCCCCTCGACCGCGCGCCCCAGCGCGGCCTCGGTCGGGTCGGCGCCCGTCATCACATCGACGGGCCCGCGACGCGCAAGGCGCCGGGAGACGAGCGCGGCCTCCTTCGCGGTGCCAGGCAGCGGACCGAAGCCGGCGCCCCCCCGCATGGACGCGACGAGCCCCCCCTCGGCGCTCGCGCCATACGAGACCCCCCCGACGACGACCGACCGCGACGCGACGGCGTCGGGCCCAGGCAC
The DNA here is from genome assembly GCA_903897935.1 of uncultured Pseudomonadota bacterium. Classification (GTDB taxonomy): domain Bacteria; phylum Myxococcota_A; class UBA796; order UBA796; genus CAIUDO01. The sequence goes on along the minus strand of CAIUDO010000622.1, from coordinate 1,045 downwards.
GAGGTCCTGCGCGCGGTCGAGGTACCCGAGCAGGTAGTCCTCCACGAGGTATCGCCCGCTCTCCAGAGGCATCGCGGCCCACGGGATCGTCGACGTCTGAGCCAGCGGCACCACCATGACCCTCGACCGCCCCGAGAGCGCCGGGACGATCGGATCCCAGAGCAGCTCACGGACCCCAGCGCCGGCGTAGTCGATCCGGGACGCGATCACCGAGCGCACGAGGCGCTCCCGCCAAGACGTGATTCGGTCGACCAGCGCCGCCTGATCCTCGGTGATCTCGACGCGCTCGATCCCGTCGGAGGTGAGCACGAACGCCACGACCCCCCAGGTCTGTCCCCGGAGCGTGTACGCCAGATCGACGATCGCGGTGTCGGGATCGAGGGCGGCCTGCACCTCGCGGATGCCGGGATCGGACCACGCGGACGCGACCGCGGCCGACCGCGCGGAGAGCGCGCGCTCGATCCGGGTCCGCTGGAGCACCAGGGCGTCGAGGGCGTCGGGGTCGGGTTCGTTGGCCATCATGGCGCGGGCGAGGCGGCGCCGGACGTCGGCGAGCTCGGTCAGCAGCGCCACCGACGCATCGTCACCGTCGACCAGCAGCGCCTCTCGCCGGACGACGAGGGCGCGACGCGCGGCGCCCTTCCACGCGAGCACCTGGGCGTACGCGGCCTCGTTGTCCTCGGGCCGCGTGTGCGTCGCGACATACCGCGCGACCGCGCGCTGGTGGGCGACCGTCGCCGCGAGGCCGTCGCGCTCACCCCCGCCCTCGACGAGCGCCGTCATCAGCGCCGCGGAGACCTCGGCCAGCTCCGCCGCGTACGCGCGCGCCGCGTCGTCGTCGCCTTGATCGACGGTGATGTCGACGAGGTGCGACAGGACCTTGGCGTACGCCGACCCCCGTGGCCCCCCCGACAACAGGGCCAGGCCGGCCTCGGCGCGCGCCCGGGCCTCGTCGAGGCGACCCTCGCGACGCATGAGCGCGCTGTCCATCCCATACGCCACGCCATGGAACGGGTGACCGACCGGGAGCGCGGCGACGTCGATG
>CAIUDO010000621.1 GCA_903897935.1 uncultured Pseudomonadota bacterium | reverse complement strand
GGACTCGTCCAACTGGATCGCGCCCAGGCCGTCGCCGACGACGTTGCCGACGATGGTCACGTTGGTGAGGTCCATCGTCGACCTCGATTGCGAAATGGCGGCGTCCCCGACGTTCCCCACGAAGGAGGTTCGCGTGGCGACGAGCGGGTTGTCGTAGGCCTCCACCATAGCGCCCCAATTCCCCTGGTTGTTCCGGAACGTAGTCCCCGAGAGCGTGATGGAGCTCGTCCCTTCTGCCTCGATGCCGGGACGGGCCTTGGCCACATTGCCCACGAACTGGCTGTCCTCCACGATGAGGTCGGCGTCGTACAAATGCACGGTGCCGTACGAGGAGACCGCGCTGTTCCCGCTCACCAGCGTGCGCCGCAGGGTGAGCGTGGAGTCTTCTACCAAGAAGGCGGACCCGTCTGCGGGCCAAGGCCTGTAGTAGTAGGTTTCATCGGCCGGGTATAGGTAGTTGCGCGAGATCTCGGAGTCCTCGAAGGTCACGTCGGCACCGGCCGGTTGTCTCGGAACGTGGAGCCCGAGTGCGTGATGATGAACCAGTGGCTCACCAGTAGCAGTCGCTACGGGGGCCCCACGCACCCACCCACGACGGGGCCGCTGCGAGCAAGGACACGTCGCCTTGCCGCAGCGCGACGTCGCCGAGGCGCCGCCGAGGGAGGTCACCGCCTCGGTTCGGAGCTCGGACTTGCTGCTTGGGACGAGCCGGGCGGGCTGGAAGCCTCCCGCAGGGTCACCCCGAACCCGTGTCCGTGCGGTAGGCGCTCCACGAGATCCCGAGCTTGATCATGCGCGACCGAAGGGTCGACGCCTTGAGGCCCAAGCGCTCGGCGGCCCCCAACCGCCCCTCCACCCGGCCCCCGCAGGCCACCAGGGCCGCCTCGATGGCGCCGCGGGTGACGTCATCGAGCGACGAGCCGGCGACGCCCTCGGGGCGCTGCGGGGCGCGTGCCCCCGACGGCGCGGGGGCGGCGTCGGCTTGCACTCCGAGCGCCGCGCGCACGTCGAGGTGATGACCATCCCCGAGGATCGCGGCCCGCTCGATGACGGCGCCGAGCTCGCGCACGTTGCCGGGCCACGCGTACCCGCTGAACAAGCGCAGGTCCTCCGGCGAGGGGACCAGCGGCCGACCGTGCAGGCGCTCCCCTGCGCGCGTCGCGAAGTGGGCGGCGAGCTCCAGCAGGTCGCCCATGCGCTCCCGTAGGGGCGGCAGGCGGAGCGGGAAGACGCCGACCCGGTACCAAAGGTCCTCTCGAAACCGACCATCGCGCACCATCTCGCGAAGATCGCGGTGCGTCGCCGCCACGATGCGCACGTCCGCGTGCAGGGGGCGCTGCCCGCCCACGCGCTCGTACGTCCCGTCTTGCAACACACGCAGCAGGCGCACCTGGGCGGCGGCCGGCAGCTCGCCGATCTCGTCCAGGAACAACGTGCCCCCGTCCGCACGCTCGAACCAGCCGCGACGCTCGGCGATCGCGCCCGTGAAGCTGCCGCGCTCGTGCCCGAACAGCTCGCTGTCGACGAGCTCCGACGGGATCGCGCCGCAGTTGACCTTCAAGAACGGCCCGGCGGAGCGACGCGACCGCGCGTGGATCTCCCGCGCGATCAGCTCCTTGCCGGTCCCCGTCTCCCCGAGGATGAGCACAGGCGCGTCCGTTTGACCGACCTGCTGCACCCGCGACATCACCTCCCGCATGCCCCCGTCGGCGCCGACGACGGTGCCACCGACCCCATCGCGCGCCAAGCGGGACAGAAGCGCCCGGTTCTCCGCCGCCACCGCCTCTTGTAGCCGCGCGAGCTGAAGCACCCGCTGGTCGTTCCGCAGCGCGACGACGATCGGCGCGAGCAGCTCCCGCAACAGCCCGACGTCGCCCAAGATCGACGGATCCCCGTCCAGCACCAGCACCCCGATCGCCTCACCGGAGTGCACCAGCCCACCGATCAGCACGACGCCGTCGCCGCTCACGTCGGGCGGGGCGGCGAGGTGGCGGATCCGGCGCGGCGGCACCTCGAGGGTCGCTTGGTGGATCCACGGCACCAGCGCCGCCAGCTCGCTTGCATCCAACGTGCGCCGCGCGCGGACGTCGGTCAACGAAGGGTCCCACGGCGACGCCGCGACCGTCTCGACGAAGCCGAGCCGGTCGATCCGCCGCACCCACAGCCGGCGCAGCGGCAGGTCGCGGCGGAGGCGCGCCCAAAGCTCGTCGCAGCACGCGCGGATGTCGAGGTGCTCGGAGACCTGTCGCCAAACATCCAGCAGCAACGCCGTGTGACGCGGCGTGCGCGTCGACGGCCCTTCCGTCTCGGTCGGTCTGGAGCCCGCGGTCCTGTCCGGCCCTGGGCGGCTCGTCGTCATCACGCCTCCACCACGAGCGGCGCCCGCCGAGGTCGTCGTCACCTGCGACCCCTTAGCAAGGTGCGTGCCGCGCGGTGAGCGCGGTTGCACCATCGTTACACGCCTACGCCCACGAGCGCACCCACGTCCGGTCGTGGGGGCCACGACATGTCGTGGGTTAAAACATCACGTCCATGAGCACGTGACCGACCAGCTCGGCGTCGGTCGGCGCCGCGTCGTCGCCGACGAACGCGCTCGCGCCCGCTTGAACCTTGAACCGATGCCCGTTGAGGTACACGTTCGATCCGAGGCCGACCTCGTTCGCGCGGGCCGCCACTTCGTCGAGATAGGTCGGGTCCGTACCGTCGAACGCCGCTAATCGTCCGTAACGCGCGACGAGCTCCACCCGATCGGAGAGCATCATGGACGGTTGGGTGACGACGCCCCAACCAGACCGGGTGAACTCGACCTGCTCCGCGCCGTCGTCGTCGACGCTGACGAGCTCGTCGTCGGAGGCTCGGCGCAGCACGACCTCGCTCGCCCACGCGAAGCCCCGCGCCTTGAACACGACGTCGCCGGCCAGGTGCAGATAATCCATGGTTCCGCCTTCGAAGACGGTGGACGTCGTGCTGCGGGCGCGCGTGGCCCCCAGGTTGTAGGCGGCGCCCACCCCGAGCGCGAGCCCGGCGGCGTCGCGGCGTTGCAGGTCCCCCTCGCTGTCGTCGTCGATCGGGCCGAGCGGGCGCACCTCGACGCGCCCGACGAACAGCGCGCCGGGCGGGTGGGCCGTGAGCTGATGGATGCCGGAGCCGCCGAAGACGCCGAGCCGATACGCGATGGGCGAGCCCTCGCCGCCGAGGTGGTCCGAGTAGGCATACACGCCGATGTCGCGGTCGAGCGTCAGCTCGCTGACCACCTTGGGGCGATCCGGCATCTGGAGCGCGAACTCCCGGATCGTGCGCAGCCGATCGAACGGGACGAAGATCTGCCCGACGCGAAACGACACGTTCGAGTTCTGTGCGAAGTCGACGTACGCGTCGTACACCGGGCTGATCGCGCCGTCTCGGAAGTCGCGGGGGCCCACCGCGAGCTGCATCACGTAGCTGGTCTCTGGGGACAGCACGTTGCCGGCTACCCATACGCGCGCCGTGTACAGCTGCGTTTGCAGCGTGACGTCCCGCGCGCCGTCGCTGGGCGCGGCAGCGCTCACGGTCTCGCGGAGCTGAAACCGAGCGCGCAGGCCGATCGAGAACCGGCCGTCGTCGGACGCGACCGACAGGCCTCTCCCTGGCGCAACCGTGACGATTGGGTCCGCGGTCTCGGCCGCGAGCGCCCACCCAGCCAACCAGCAAACGAGCATCGCGCGCCCTCCCGTGGACGCCCGCCTTGCACCGCGGATGCCAAGCACGATCCCTCGATGTCGTGCCTTGCTGCGAAGGTGGGACCGGGTGGCCCCGAGCGTGGCCGCGCCCGCCCGTGGTCACCCGCGACGGGCCGTGGCCGCGCGAGGGGAACGCCCGCGACCTCCAGGTCCGCGGGCGAGGTGGGCGAGGGTACCACGTCGCGGTCAGGCCACCGCCATGACGGACGCGTCCTGGGCGGGCTCCTGCATCACAACGGAACCCACGAGCACTTGGAGCACCAACGCCGCCACATCGACGCAAAGGACCTGTGTGGCATCGAACACCTCCTGGCCGGGTACGCGGCCACGGGTGCAGACGCACCGTACGGGGTCAGGCGGACGCCGCCCGGGCTCTTTTGGAGCGGCTCAGGTCCGCTGGGTCGTCGGCGTGCGCGGCCGCTCGGCGTCCGCGACGGGCTCGCGGGGCAGCCGCGCCGCGCCCTGGGCGACGATCGCGACCGCGTCGACCTCGGCCTCGGCCTTCAGGCGGGCGAGCAGCTCCTCGACGGCGTCGGTCGCGAGCGGATCCACCGCGCCGTCGCGTGAGATCACGGCGAGGTGCAGGTCGCGCACGGCGGCCCCCAGCGCGTCGGCGCGGGCCTCCCAGCGCAGGCGCACGGCGTCGAGGCCGTCGCCGTCGCCGCCGAGCACGGTGTGCGCCGCCATGGCCTCGGCGACGTGATCGAGCGCGAGCAGCGTCCGGCGCAACGCGCGCTGCACGTCGGCGGCGACCGCGACGAGGCGCTGGTCGTCGCCAGCGTCGGCGCGGACGCGTGCGAGCAGCTTGGACGCCGCTTCCCAGCGAGGATCCGCCGGGGCGCGCTCCTGGGGCTCGGCCGCCGGGGGCATCGCGCCGCCGGCGACCATTGGCACGACAACGCCGCCAATGGTGAGGTCACACGCCACGGACGCGCCGTCTTTCAGGTGGATGTGGGCGCGAAGCGGGACCATGCCGTGGTCCGGGTCGTCGACGGTCCACTCGAGCGTGCTCTGCATCGCGAGCCAGTTGGAGCTCTGCTTCTGGACCAGCTTGCCGTCGATCCAGAGCTCTTCGCGGGTGGCTCGGTTGACGACCCTGATGTGGTGGCCCTTCCAGACCGTCTCCCACGCGGCCGAGTACACGGCCACGCCGAACAGCAAGGCCAGCGCCACCAGCATCGCGATCACGATCAGGGTGGATACCAACGACGCCCCCGCGGCCCTCCCCTAACGCCAACCGCCGCCACGCGTTGGCCCTCGCCCCGATCCGAGGGGGCACGCGCTCGTCCCGGGTGGACCGGGAACGCCGCGCCCGTCCGGCGGCCTAGGTCGAACCGCGCGACGCCGCGCGGCGTGCGTGCTACGGACCCCACGCCGCAACCCCGGGGGGCGACGGTGGCTTCGTCGTTCTATTGTGCTCGGTGCCTCAACACCTTCTCCGACGACCGCGACGCCTGCCCCAACTTGAGCTGCGGCGGGCCGCGGCCCAAGGCCGGCTGGGGCCTGCTGCTCGGTGAAGGCGACCTGCTCGACCGGCACTACCGCATCACGCGGCCGCTCGCGGTCGGCGGCGCAGGGCTCACCTACCTGGCGAAAGAGGTCGACGGCGACGCGCACTCCGCCGGCCCAGACCTCGCGATCAAAGTGCTCTATACGCAGCGGGACGCCGGTCCGTTCCTCCGCAGGCTCTCGAACGAGGCGCAGATCCTCCAGGAGCTCGCCCACGAGCACATCGTCGAGTGCCGCGGCTTCGTGCAGCGGGCCGGCCACGCGCCGTACCTCGTCACGTTGTTCGAGCGCGGCGGGTCGTTGGCGGGCCACGTCGAGCACCACGGCGCGCTCCCGGCGCCCGTCGCGTTGTCGATCATCGAGCAGATCGCGCGCGCGCTCGAAGTCGCCCACCAGCGCGGGGTCATCCACCGCGATCTCAAGCCAGAGAACGTGCTCTTGCGCGAGCCGACCGCCCGCGACGAAGTCCCCCGCATCCGCGTCGCCGACTTCGGCATCGCGAAGGTGTTCGGCGGGGTCGGCGGCCGGCTCACCCGGCTCGGCGCGTTCGTCGGCACCCCGGAGTACGCCGCCCCCGAGCAGTTCGAGGGCATGGCGCCCACGCCGGCCACCGATGTATGGGCGTTGGGCGCCGTCTTCTACTACCTGCTCACCGCCCAGCCACCGTTCACGTTCAAGCACCGGCTCGACATCGAGGCGTCGTACGAGGAGCTGCTGTCCGGCGCGCCGCCGCAGCTCCCGGCGATCAGCGGGGTCGGCCCGAACGTGCAGGTGTTGCTCGATCGGATGATGCAGCCGAAACACGGCGAGCGCTACACGGTCAACCAGGTGCTCGAGGCGATCCGGGCGATCCGAGGCGCCGAGAGCTTGCGCCCGGCCCAGAGCACGCTCGACCTCGGCACCGACGCCGGCAACGCCTCCCGGGCCGCGCTCCCGCCGCCGTTCCTGGCCCACACCCGCGACGTCACGCTGGAGCTCACCGAAGACGGGGCCCCGGCCGCGCGGCCGCGCCCCGAGATCACCGGCTCGATGCCGGCGGTCCGCGAGCCCACGCCCGAGCGCCCGCCGCTCGCGACGGCGTCGCCCGACGCGGACGCCCCGCCGCCGATGACCCAGCCGCCGCCG
>CAIUDO010000620.1 GCA_903897935.1 uncultured Pseudomonadota bacterium | reverse complement strand
GTGCGTTTCCTGCACGGGGATCTGCTCGCGCTCGACGACCTGGGTCGAACCTTCGACGTGGTCGAGTCTGTCGGCGTGCTGCACCACCTCGCGGACCCGGCGCTCGGCCTCGCCGCCCTGGTCCGCCGCGCGCGGCCGGGCGGCCTGCTCCGGCTGGGCCTGTACCACACCGGGTCGCGCGCCGAGGTCGTCGCGGCCCGGGCGCTGACGTCGGAACTGCCCCGCACGCGGGCCGGTCTGCTCGAGATGCGCGAGCGGCTGCGCAGGCTGCCCGCGGAGCATCCCGCGCGGGCCGTCGTGTGGTCCCCCGACTTCCCGAGCCCGAGCGGCATGCGCGATCTCGTCGCCCACGCGTGCGAGCGCACGTACACGGTGGACGAGGCGTGGGATCTGTGGTTGGAGGCCGGGTTGACGCCGATCGGGCTGCAGCACCCGATGGTGTCCGTCGCCCACGAGGCCCAGCGTCGCGCCGCCGAGGTGGGGCTCCGCGCGGCCTGGCGGTCGCTCGAGGCCGAGCGGCCGCGGCTGTTCGTCGGCATGATCGTCTGCTGGTGCCGCGCGCCGGGGTGACCGGGGCGCCCAGGCTGGCATATTGGGCTCCTCATCGCCATGGAGGGCGCCGTGTTGACGATGTGGTTGGGGCTCGCGGCGTGCGCGCCGGGGACGGACGGCGTCGCGCCGGTGCAGGAGGTCGGTGATCCGGCGCCTGAGTTCACGTATTTGGACCAGACCGGCGCCGAGGTGTCGCTGTCGGACTACCAAGGCCACCTCGTGCTGCTCGCCAGCGCGCAGATGTGGTGAGGCGTCTGCCAGGGCCTCGTGCAGGACCTGCAACCCGTCTACAAACAACACGAAGCCGATGGCCTCGTGATCCTCAACGTGCTGACCGAAGACGCCGACCACGACACGGTCGAGCCGGAAGACGCTGCCGAGTGGGCCGACGTGCTCGGGCTCACCTACCCGGTGCTGTGCGGCGACCACGACGCGTTCTTGGCGTTGTACGTCGATGGTGACGCCCGCGATGTCTACCACCTCGTCTCGCCGGAGGGCACCATCGTCTGGAGCTGGTACAACCACCCGAGCGACACCCTCGAGGCCATCGAGGCGGCGATCGACGAGCAGCTCGGCCTCTGATCAGCGGGTGGGGGCGCCGATCGCCCGGATCGCCGCGGCGCGGTCCGCGGCGCCGAACACCGCCGAGCCCGCCACCAGCACGTCGGCGCCCGCGGCGACCACCCGCGCGGCGTTGTCGACCCCGACCCCGCCGTCGACCTCGATGAGCGTGGCCAAGCCGCGTTGGTCGATCCACCGGCGCACGCGCTCGATCTTCGGCAGCACCTGCTCGATGAACCGCTGCCCGCCGAAGCCCGGGTTGACGCTCATGATCAGCACGAGGTCGGTCTGCTCGAGCACCCACTCGATCATCTCGGGCGGCGTGTGCGGGTTGAGCGACACCCCAGACTTCATCCCGAGGCCGCGGATCGCCTGCATCGCGCGGTGCAGGTGCGGCTCGGCCTCGACGTGCACCGTGAGGACCTGGGCACCAGCCGCCGCGAAGTCGTCCAAGTACTTCGTTGGTTCCACGATCATCAGGTGCACGTCCACCACCGCGCGGCCGGCGACGGCCTTGCTGACCGCCTTGACCACCGGCGGGCCGATCGTGAGGTTCGGCACGAAGCGCCCGTCCATCACGTCGACGTGGATCCAAGGGGCGCCCTTGACGATCACCTCGTCGACGTCGCGCGCGAGGTTGCCGAAGTCGGCGGACAAGATGGAAGGTGCGACCAACGCCATGACGCCTCCGTCGCGGGCCGGGACCACGCGCGCGGCGGACTAACCGACCACGGACGTCAGAGCGGGTCGCCGACCGCGAGGCGCGCGCCGTTGACGTACGACGCGCCGTCGGTCGGGCGCTTGCCGGCCGCCTGCACGGTCACCAGCTCGATTAGGCCGTCGCTCGTGCCGACGCGCAGCGGGTTGAGCGACACCACCACGCCGGGCGCGCCGTCGCCGGGGACCGGTCGCGCTTCGAGCACCTTGAGCGGGCCGCGCCGGGTGTCGGCCCACCCGCCCGGCCACGGCGTGACGCCGCGAATCCGACGGTCGCTCGCTTCTGCGGGTTCGTCCCATCGGATCCGGCCGTCGTCCTTGGAGAGCATGGCGGCGTGGGTGGCGCCGGCCGGGTCTTGGGGGACCGGCTCCGCCCCGGCGGCGACCGCGGCGAGCGTGTCGACCAGCAGCGCCGCCCCCAACGCCGACAAGCGGTCGTGCAGCGTGGCCGAGGTCTCGCGGGGGTCGAGCGTGAGCGCGCGCGACAGGTACACGGGGCCGGTGTCGAGCCCCTCCTCCATGCGCTGCGTCGACACCCCGCTGACGGCGTCGCCCGCCATCACCGCGCGCTGGATCGGCGCCGACCCGCGCCAGCGCGGCAACAGCGACGCGTGCACGTTGACGCAGCCGAGCCGGGGCGCCTCCAGCACGCTGCGCGGCAAGATGCGCCCGTACGCGACGACCGCGGCGACGTCGGCGTCGAGCGCCCGAAGCGCCTCGGCGAACCCGCCTCCGTTGACCCCGCGCGGCTGCCGCACCTCGAGCCCGAGGGCGCGCGCGCGCGTGACGACCGGCGGGGAAGCCAGCTCCTGGCCGCGCCCCTTCGGGCGATCCGGCTGCGAGATCACCCGCACGACGTCGTGACCGGCGGCGAGCAGCGCGTCGAGGCAGGGCACCGCGAAGTCTGGGGTGCCCATGAAGACGACCCGCATCAGCGCGCGGCGACGGGCTTCTTGGCCCGCGCGAGCCACCGCTGGCGTCGGAAGCGGCTCACCCGGTCGAGCAGCACGGTGCCGACGAGGTGGTCGAGCTCGTGCTGCACGATGACGGCGGGGAAGTCCTCGAACCACTGGGACATCGCCTCACCCGTCGGGGTGCGCCACGAGACGAACACACGCTTGGACCGCTCGACCTCGACCTCGAACTCAGGCACGCTGAGGCAGGTCTCGTCCCACAAGATCGTCTCCTGGGAGCGCTCGAGGATCGTCGGGTTGATCATGCGCATGAGGGTCTTGCCGCGGTTCTCTCCGGATCCCGGGTCGACGACGATGATGCGCCGGGCGTCGCCCACCTGGGGCGCGGCCAGCCCGACCCCGGGCGCCGCGTACATCGTCTCGGCCATGTCCGACGTGAGCTTCTCGAGCGCGGGCCCGAGCTCGTCGTCCCGCACGTCCCGCGCGCGGCCGGCGAGGATCGGGTGCGGCGCCGTGAGGATGTTCAGGATCGCCATACGACCTCCTGCCGTCTGGGTACCCAGACACGGCGCCGTGGGCTACCGCGGGTTGTGGGCGCGGGGCTACACCGATAAGCAGCAGCCCGCCGGGAGAGTTCGTGCGCAACGTCGCTGCCGTCTTCCGCCGCGAGCTGGTCGGGTTCTTCGGACAACCGCTGGCGTACGTGGCGCTCGCGATCTTCCTCGCGATGGTCGCCGCGTTCACCCTCTGGTTCGACGATCTCCTGCTGTCCGGCGTCGCGAGCATGTCGATCCCGTTCCGGTGGATCACGGTGTGCTTCTTGTTCCTCGTGCCCGCCACGACCATGCGGTCGATCGCGGAGGAGCGGCGCACCGGAAGCCTGGAGATGATCGCCACGCTGCCGATGACCCCCGGCGAGCTCGTGGTCGGGAAGTGGCTCGCCGCCGTGGTGCTCGTCGCGTCGGCGCTCGCGCTCACGTTCGGGTACCCGGTCGCGTTGGCGTCGTTGGGCACGCTCGACTGGGGGCCGGTGCTGGGCGGCTACCTCGGCTTGTTGCTCGTCGGCGCGTCGTTCGCGTCGGTCGGGCTCGCGGCGTCCTCGGTCACCGACGCGCAGGTGATGGCGTTCTTGCTCGCGTTCGTCGCCTGCTTGGTCCCGTGGCTCACCACGTGGTTCTTGCCGCTGGTGCCGGGCGCCTGGGTGCCGCTCGTGCAATACGCCACGATCGACTACCACTACGCCAACCTCGCCGACGGCGTGCTCGACTCGCGCAGCCTGGTCTTCTTCGGGGCGTTGGTGCTGGTGATGCTGCGGTTCGCGGTCACGGTGCTCGAGCACCGGAGGCTGTCCTGATGGATCGCCGTCGTTCGTTGCTCGGGCACACCTGGCTGCAGCTCGCGTTGTGGATGGCGGTGGCCCTCGTGGTCAACCATCTCGCCAGCGTGTGGTTCGTCCGGTTGGACCTCACCGAGTCGGGGCAGCACACGCTGACCCCGGCCGCCCGGCAGGTCGTCGCCGGGCTCGAGCGCCCGCTGACCGCGCGCGTGTACTTCACGCGCGGCCTCGAGGCGCCGTACAACGACCACGAGCGGCGCGTCGTCGACGCCCTCGAGGAGCTGCGCGCGTTCTCCGGCGGTCGGATCGAGATCGAGGTCGTCGACCCGACGGGGGACCGCGCGAAGGAAGAAGAGGCGCAGCGGCTCGGGGTCACCCCGATCCAGTACCGGTTCCGCGCACAAGACCGGATGGAGCTCAAGTCCGTCTACATGGGCGTCGCGTTCGTGTACGGCGACCGGCAGGAGGTCGTGAGCCCGATCGCCACGCTGGACACCCTCGAGTACGAGCTGGTGCGGGCGATCCACGTGGTGGCCAAGCCGTCCGACGAGCGTAAGGTGGTCGGGTACCTGCAGGGCAACGGCGAGCCGGATCTGGCTGCGTTCGCGGCGGACAACCCGATCGGCCAGCTCCGTGAGCGGCTCGCCGCGCAGGTCACGCTGCGGCCGGTGGTGCTGGGGGGGGACGAAGGGGTGCCCGAGGGGGTCGACGCGCTGCTCGTGATCGGCCCGCAGAGCCAGATCCCGCTCCGGACCCAGTACCAGCTCGATCAGTACGTCATGAAGGGCGGTCCGGTCGCGTTCTTCTTGTCGAGCGTGCGCCCGGACTTCCAGGCGATGCGCGCCACCGAGGTGCGGCACGACCTCAACGCGCTGCTCGGGCACTTCGGCGTGATG
>CAIUDO010000619.1 GCA_903897935.1 uncultured Pseudomonadota bacterium | reverse complement strand
GGCCACCCGACCCTCGAGGAGCCGCTCGGTGGCGCATGACCGCGGAGTGGCGGTGCGGGTGGAAGGCGAGCTCGGCCGCGTGGTCGAGCGCTACGCGCAGGACGCTGGGTTCACCCTGGACGACCGGGGGCGCGTGGTGGTCACGCGGTCGGCGGACGACGAGCCGTACTTGGTGATCGGCGTCGCCGCGAGCCGGGGGGCGTGGTCGCTGGACCGGCTCGCCGTCGGCCGGGTGGCGGAGCTGGGGGAGCGCCTGGAGGCTGCGGTGCATCGCGCCCGGCACGCCGAGGGGCTGCGGGCGTCGCGTCACGACGTCCGAGGCGCCCTGGCGGTCATTCAGGGCCACCTCGATCTGCTCGGGCACGGGTTCCGCGGGCCGATCAGCGACGCCCAACGCGCGTCGTTGGAGGCGATCCAGCGAGGCATCGACAAGGCGGCCGCCGCGCTGAGCGACGACTCCTGACCGCCGGACCGGGCGGCGCGTTAACATGCCGTCGGGCTTGGATTCGCGGCGGGTCATGGTAAGGCGTAAGCTTCAGAACGACGGGCCGGTGTATTACTCGACCCATCAGGTCGCGGGCATCCTCGGGGTCTCGCTGCCGACCGTGGTCAACTGGGTCAACACGGGCAAGCTGCCCGCGCACCGGACCCCCGGCGGCCACCGTCGGATGACCCGCGAAGACGTCATCGCGTTCGCGCGCGCATATGACTACCCGCTCGCCCCGTCGTTCATGGAGCGGGGCGGGCCGACCCGGGTGCTGATCGTCGACGACGAGCGCGACTTCTCGGATCTGCTCCGCGACTACCTCGTGCTCAAGAGCATCGACGTCGAGGTCGCCGACTCGGGCTTTCAGGCCGGGCTGATGGTGGCACGGTTCAAGCCGCACCTCATCGTCATGGACCTGATGATGCCCGACATGGACGGGTTTCAGGCCCACCGTATGCTGCGCGCCCACGACGAGACCGCCCACATCCCGGTCATCGCCTGCACCGGCTACCTGGCGCCCGACATCGTCGAGCGGCTGCGCTCCGAGGGGTTCCGCGACTGGGTGGAGAAGCCGGTGAAGCTCGACCAGGTGCTGGACTTGGTCCACCGGCACGCCGCGCCCTGAGCCTCAGCGCGTGGGGTCGCCGGGCGGGGCGCCAGCCAGCATGGCCGGGACCGCGCCGTCGGGCCTCGCCTTGAGGGGCGCCGCGTGGAGCGGCATCGGCGCGCGATCGGCGGCGCCGCGCCGCAGGCGAACGACCTCCGCGGCGATCGCCACCGCGATCTCGGCCGGGGTCTCGGCGCCGATGTCGAGCCCGACGGGTCCGCACAGCCGGCTACGCGTGGCGGCGTCGACGCCAGCGGCCTCGAGGCGCACCAGGAACCGGCTGATCTTGCCTCGGCTCCCGATCAACCCCACCCAGGCGTGCGCGCGGGGCAGCAGCCGCTCGACGAGGTCGAGGTCGAGCGCGTGGTCGTGGGTCACCACGAGGTACCAGCACCGAGGATCGGGCAGGGTGCCGTCGAGCCAATGGCGCGGGTCGTCGACGACCAGCTCCACGCCGGGGAGGCGGTCGGCGGTGGTGAGGTCGGGCCGCGCGTCGACCACCGTGACGGCGAAGTCGAGGCTGCGCAGGAGGGGCGCGGTGGCCGCGGCGACGTGCCCGCAGCCGAAGATCACGAACGGCGCCCGCACCGCCAACGGCTCCACGTACGCCTCCACCTGGCCTCCACAGCACATCCCGAGGTCGCGCACCGTGTCGATGACGAGCTTCCTGGGCGTTCCTGACGTCGCGACGTCGCGCGCGACCTCGATGAGCCGGTGCTCGAGCGCGCCGCCCCCAATCGTCCCGATCGCCTCACCGGTCGCCGCGACGAACATCCGGGCGCCTGGGTGGCGCGGCGCCGAGCCACCCACCGAGGTGATGGTCACGAACGCGGCGGGCGTGCCCGCGCGCACCGCCTCTGCCGCCGCAGTCCACACGTCCATGTGGTCAGGCGTAACAGGTTCGACGCGCGCCGGGCTCGCGTTGTCGCGGCCGGTGGCGTATGGTGCGCCGCCATGGCTGGATTCGTGAGCTGGTTCATCGTCGGCCTGTCGTCTGCGTTCGCCGCAGACGCCCCGTCCGCGTTCGACGACGGCTGGGCGTGGGTCCCCGAGGGCCCGCGCCGCGTCGGCGCCGCCGAGCGCGTGGTCGTCGCCGACGGCGCCGTCGTCGCGATCGTCGACGAGCGGGGCGCGGTGTGGCGAGCGGACGGCGAGGGCTGGGTCCAGGTCCTCGACGCGGCGCGTCGCCAGCTGGGAGGCAGCAGCCGGGAGGAAGAGCAGCGCCTCGCCG
>CAIUDO010000618.1 GCA_903897935.1 uncultured Pseudomonadota bacterium | reverse complement strand
TCGCGCGCGATGGTCGCCGGCCTCGTCGGCACCGCGCGCACCGCGATGGTCGCCCTCGCGCTCGCCCCGATCGTGTACCTGGTGCCCGCCTCCGGCGCGCCCTACCACCTCGCGGTGCTCACGCTCGCCGCCGCGATGTTCGTCGCGGGCGTGCCGGGGGTTCGCGCGATGGCCGCCGCGATGTCGGACGCCCCGATCTCCGGCGTGCGCCGCTTCGTCGCGATGGGCGGCACGGCGCTGATCTTCGGCGTCGTCGCGTCACAGTCCGGTTGGTTGCTGCGGCCGTTCGTGCTCCAGCCCCAAGCCGAGACGGTGTTCCTCAAGCCCGCCGAAGGCGACATCTTCCAGGCGCTCGCCCACCACGCCGGCATGCGCCCAGGGCGGCACCGGTGAGCGGGGCGCCCCTCGCGGCGGTGCTCGTCGTCGCGTGGTGCGCCGCGGGCGCCTGGGTGGGGGCGCGGGTGGCGCGGCGCGGCGCGGCGTGGGGCAGCGTGCTCGTCGCGGCGTGCTTCTGGCCGCTGTACGTCGCGACGCTGTCCACCGACGTCGGGCCGCTCGCGGACGCCATCGGGCGACGGTTCCACGCGCTCCGGGTCGCCCTGCGTGAGGCCGCGATCGACGAGCCGCCCGAGCTGCGCGCGTTGGAGGAGGCCGTGCGGCGCTCCGACGCGACCCTGGCGGTCGTCGACCGGCTGATGGCCGCCGGGCCGCCCAGCGACGCCCTCACGGAGGCCCGCGGGCGGGTCCTGGCGGAGGTGCAGTCGGTGCTCGCGGACGTCGACGCGCTGCGGGTCGACGTCGGCCTCGCGCTGCTCGCCGGGACGACGGTCCGTGTGGAGGCGCGCCTCGTGGGCCTGCAAGCGCGCGTGCGGGCGGCCCGTCAGGTCGCCGAGCTCGGGTGCGCCGAGCGCCGCCCGGCGTGACCCCGCTGGCGGTCGCGGGCGCACGGGGTGAGGAGGGGGCAGGGGGCTCCGTGGCCGACCGCCCGCGTGTGCTCGTAGTCGACGACGATCCGCGCTTGCGTGAGGTCGTGCGCTACGCGTTGGAGCGCGGCGGCTACGCGGTGCTCGAAGCCGCCGACGGCGACGTGGCCCTGGCGGCGGTTCGTCGCGAGCGCCCCGATCTGATCGTGCTCGACGTGCAGATGCCGGGCCCCGACGGCCTCGAGGTGTGCCGTCGGCTGCGCGCGTCCGGCGACCGCACCCCGATCGTGTTCTTGACCTCCCGCACCGACGAGATCGACACGGTGCTCGGCCTGGAGCTCGGCGGCGACGACTGGGTCACCAAGCCGTTCGTCCCTCCGGTCTTGGTGAGTCGGGTGCGCGCGGTGCTCCGGCGGGTCGCCGCCGCCCCGGCCGCCTCGGAGGTGCTCGAGCGCGGCGGCGTCCGGGTCGATCCGGCGGCGTTTCAAGCGTGGGTCGGCCCGCACGCGCTCGCGTTCACGCCGACCGAGTTCCGCCTGGTGCTCGCGCTGATCCGCCGTCCGGGGGTGGTCTTGACCCGCGACGACCTCGTGCGCGAGGCGTACGAGGGGCGGCACTTCGTCTCCGATCGCACCCTGACGAGCCACATCCGCTCCGTCCGCGCCCGCCTCGAGCCCCACGGCGTCGACCCGATCGAGACGGTGTTCGGCGTCGGCTACCGGTGGTCGGCCCGTTGACGCCGCGCCTGTCGCTACGCGCGGTCTTGTTGGTGAGCCACCTCGTCGTGCTCACGATCCCGCTCGTCGCCGTGCTCGGGTCGGGTGCGCTCGCCCGCGACCTCGTCGAGACGCGCACCGCGGAGCTGTCCCGCGAAGGCGCGCTCATCGCGCGGATGGTCGCGCGCGAGACCGTCGACGGCCCGGTGTCGACCTCATTACCGATGTTGGAAGCTGATCTCGAGTGGGCCGCCCAGGAGACTGGGGCGGGCGTTCGGCTGGTCGACCCCGACGGGTACGTACACTTCGCGTCCGGGCCGGGGCGCGGCGCGTTCGTCGGCGACCGACCGGAAGTTCAGGCTGCGCTCGCGGGCACGACCCGCTCGCGAGTCACCGAAGGGGCGCCCGCCGAAGCCCCGCCGGCCCACGAAGCGGGAGGTCCGCTCGGCTGGTTGTTCGTCGCCGTGCCGGTGACCGTCGGCGACGAGGTGCGCGGCGCGGTGTTGTTGTCGCGACGGACCCGCGAAGACACGAGGTTCCTCCGCGAGGTCGCGGCGCTCGCCCCGCCGTCGGTGTTGGTCGCCGTCGCGGCGACGCTCACGATCGCGCTCGTGACCGCAGGGGTCGTCGGGGGCGCGTTCCGCAGGTTGGCGGCGGCGGCGCGCGAGGTCGCGGACGGGGGGCCGACCTCGCGGGTGGTGGCGTCGGCGGCGCGAGCGCCGCTCGTCGAGGTGGGCGCGCTGGCGGACGCGGTCGGGTCGATGGCCGACCGCCTCGCCGGTCAGGCGCGGCAGAACAAGGAATTCGCCGCTCACACCGCGCACGAATTCAAGACGCCCCTCGCGACCCTGCGCGCCACCGTGCAGATCCTCGCCGACGACGCCGATCTGCCCGACGCCCAACGTCAGCGCTTCCTCGACAACGCGGCGACCGACCTCGACCGGCTCGCGCGCATGGTCGACGGCTTGTTGTCGCTTGCGCGCGCCGAGGAGGGCCCGTCGTCCCGCGTCGCGGTCGACCTGGGGGCGCTGGCGCGAAGCGTCGCCGAGGATCACGATGGGGACGTGATCGTCTCCGGAGCGGCGATCGTCGAGGGGGACCCGGCCCAGCTCGAGCGCGCGCTCGTGAACCTGGTCGACAACGCGCTCGACCACGGCGCGCCGCCCGTGCGCGTCGAGGTGCACGCCGACGGCTTCTCGGTGCGCGACGCCGGTCCTGGCGTGCCGCCCGAGGCCCGCACGCGGGTGTTCGAGCGCTTCTTCACGACCAGCGCCGATCGTCGCGGGACCGGCCTCGGGCTGCCGATCGTCGCGGCGATCGCGCGAGCGCACGGCGGCGACGTCACGCTGGACGAGGACGGCCGGTGCTTCCGGGTCCGGATCGGCCGCGGGTGAGGGCGTCGCGGGAGCTGTTTTTGCCGCGCGGCCTTGACCCTCACGGGACGTCAGGGTGCAAAGAGGTGGGGGAGGCCCCATGCGCACCGTGAGCGAGATCGCCGCGGCGGCCGGCGTCAGCGTCCGGACGTTGCACCACTACGACGAGATTAGTCTGCTTCGACCTCCGGATCGGACGGACGCCGGGTACAGGCTGTACGGAGACCCCGAGGTGCGTCGGCTGCACGAGATCGTGTTCTGGCGATCGCTCGGCTTCCCGCTCGACGAGGTGCGGGCGCTGCTCGACGAGCCCGGCCGGGACGCGCTCGAGGCGATGCGGCTGCACCGTGAGCGCCTCGTCGCCGAGCAGGGGCGGGTCACGGCGCGCATCGAGGCGATCGACGCGGTCATTGCGCGGTCGGTCGGCGGGGAGCCGCTGACGAACGACGACCTCGTCGTGTTGTTCGACGGCTTCGACGCGTCGGCGTACGAAGCCGAGGTCGAGCAGCGCTGGGGGGATTCGCCGGAGTGGGCAGAGTCGAAGCGGCGCACGGCAGAGTACGGCAAGCAGGCGTGGGAGCGCATCAAGAGCGAGGGGGAGGCGCTGAACGGCCGGCTCGCCGCGCTGTGTCGGGCGGGCGTGGCGCCGGACGCCGCCGAGGCCCGCGAGGCTGCGGCGGCGCATCGCGCCTACATCGCTCGCTGGTTCTACGAGGTCTCCCCGCAGGTGCACCTCGGGCTGGCGGACGGGTACGTGGCGGATCCGCGCTTCGCGGCCACGTACGAGGCGCTGGCCCCCGGCCTGGCGGGGTGGCTTCGTGACGCCATCCGGGCGCTGCACGGGCCGCAGAAGCGGACGCTGTGCTTCGGCGCTCCCCAAAAGTGGCCCCCTGCTGCTCGTCAGGAGTGGCCCCTCGGCGATCGCCGGTGCGCGGACCTCTGCGCAGGCGCCTTCGCGGACGCCGGCGACCGGCAGACATGACAAGGCCCCGGCGGTCGGGGGACCGTCGGGGCCGTCGTTCCGGCGCTCGTCGACGCTGCTACGTTGCCGCGCGCAGACTCGGGCCGTTGATCTCGATCGTCGTGCAGTGGTGACGCAGGCGGTCCAGCAGTGCGCCGACCATCTCCTTCTGGCCGAGGAACCCGTACCAATCGTCGTACTTCAGGTTCGTCGAGATGACCGTCGACTTTCGACCGTACCGCTCCTCCATCAGCTTGAAGAACATGTTGCTCTGCTCGGGGCGCAGGTTCAGGTACCCCATCTCATCGATCACCAGCAGGTCAAGCCGCGTCAGACGGTCGATCAGGGCCCGCGACGACCGGTCGGCCAGGCTCGTGTACATATCGTCGAACAGGTCCTGCGCCTTGATGAACAGCCCGGTGTGGCCCCGCTCCAGCGCCTTGCGCAGCAGGCCCACCGACAGCCCCGTCTTGCCCGTACCGGTCGGCCCGATGAACACGATGTTGCTCGCCCGCGCCATGAACCCCAGCACGGCCAATTCCTCGATCACCGCTCGCTTCACCCCAGGCTGACGCTCCCACGGGAACGTCTCGAGGGTCCAAGGCTCCGGGAGGTGCGCCCGCCGCATGCGGTGGCCCAGGAAGCGCATCTCGCGAGCTTGATGCTCCTCGCGCAATACCCGGCTCAAGAGGTGGCTGTATCCCCAGCCCTCGCGCTGCGCGCGCTCGAGCAGCTCGGGTAGGATCTCAGCGGCCCTCGTCATCTTCAGGTTCGTCAACAGCTGGTCCAGATCGTCGTCCATCGGGGTCCTCGTCGTGGATGGGTAGTCGGAAGAAGTCGCCGCGGACGCGCTGGAGGACCAGCGTCTCGATCCGCTTGAGGTCCAGCAGCCTGTAGGACAGGGCGCCTGGACGGCCTCGACCAGCACCTCGGTCGGGTAGTCAAGGTAGAAGCCATGTAAGTGGCGCATGGCGCGCAGCGCCTGGCCGCCGTGCTTCTTGCGAAGGGCGTCCGCCATCGCGCCCAGTACAGGCGACGCCGCGCGCAGCACGCGTTCTGGCTCGCTCGCCGGCGCAGCCTCGCGGCGCCTGCGGTACTCGTGTTCGGGCAGCGTCACCCGCGCGCGGGCCCCGTCCGGTTGCTTCTCATGCTGCACGACCAGGCGGTGCCCGTCGTAGACCCGCAGCAGACGCCGGTGCTCGTGGACCACCACCTGCCGCCCGATGCTCGCCTCCGGCATCGAGTAGCGGTTGGTGTGCAGGGTCACGTACCCCTCGGTGTCCACCCGTCGGTCGTGCGGCTCCATCACGTCGGGGATGTGCAGCGGCAGGGGCTGCAATGCGGAGCGCTCGGCCGCCCACAGCTCCTTCGGGGAGAATCCCAGGCTCCGCCGAACGGTCCCGTTCTTTTGCTCACACCACATCGCGAGCTGCGCGTTCAGATCGTCCAGACTCGTGAAGGTCCGTCCAGGGTAGAAGTTGT
>CAIUDO010000617.1 GCA_903897935.1 uncultured Pseudomonadota bacterium | reverse complement strand
GACCTTCGGGTTATGAGCCCGACGAGCTACCTGGCTGCTCCACCTCGCGCAGGCACCGTCCTAATAACAGCCCAGCGTGGCGCGTCAAGGCTCGTCGGGCACGACCAGAGGCTTCTGCTTGCGCACCCGCCCAGGCTTGGGCTTCGGCCTCGCGAAACCCGGCTTGTACTTCTTCTGGCCCGCGCGCTTCGGCACGATGCCGCTCGCCAGGTCGCGCAGACGAGCGACCTCCTCGCCCGTGAGCGCGCGCACCTGACCGCGCTCCATCCCGCGGATCGAGATCGTCGCGAAGCTCTCCCGACGCAGCTTCGAGACCGGGTGCCCGAGCTGCGCGAACAACCGGCGCACGATGCGGTTCCGGCCCTCCGTGAGCGTGATCTCGACCCACGTGTTGCCCGTGCCCGTCGACGACACCACGCGCACGCGGGCCGGCGGGCTCGGCCCGTCGTCCAAGAAGACCCGCCCCTCCGTGATCATCTTGAGCTCGGACTCGCTCGGCGCCCGGTAGATCTTCACCAGGTACCGCCGCGGCACGCCCCGCGACGGGTGCAACAACATGTGCGCGAGGTCGCCGTCGTTCGTGAGCAACAACGCGCCCTCGGTGTCGAAGTCGAGGCGGCCGACCGGCTCGACCCGATCGAGGCCCTCGGGCAGCAGCTTGTGCACGCCGTCCCGGCCCTCCGGGTCGTCGCGCCCCGTCAGGTAGCCGCGCGGCTTGTACATCAGCAGGTAGATCGGGGACGGCGGCGCGGGCAGCCGCTGCCCGTCGATGCGGACCTCGTCCGTGGTCTCGTCGACCACGGTGCCGAGCCGCGACACGACCTGCCCGTTGACCGTGACCCGGCCCTCGGCGATCCACGCCTCGGCGTCGCGCCGGGACGTGACCCCGCGCTGTGCGATGAGCTTGTTCAGGCGGATTGTCTCGCCCATCCGGCCTCCGAACGCGCCCCCTATACCGCCACGCGCCGACACGCAGGGTCAGTCGAGCTCGTCGCGCTCGGCCAACGCCGGCAGCGCCCGCAAGCCAGGCAACCCGAACGTCTCGAGAAACAGGTCGGTCGTGCCATATTCCAAAGGACGACCCGGCTCTTCGCGACGCCCACACACGCGGACCAGCCCCCGATCGAGCAGGCCTTTAAGCACGGGCCCCGACCGAACGCCGCGCACCTCCTCGATCTGCGTGCGCGTGACCGGCTGCTCGTACGCGACGAGCGCCAACACCTCGAGCGCGGACCGCGACAGCCGGGTGGGCCGCTCGCCGCGAAGACGCAGGACGGCGGGGGCGAACCGCACGTCGGTGCGGAGCTGCCAGCCCGTGGCGACCTCTTCCAGGCGCAAGCCGCGACCGGGCACGCGACACGCGGACCGCAAGCGCTCCAACGCCGCGCGAACGTCCTCTTCCGACGGCCCCGCGAGCGCGTCCACCAACGTCGACAACGGCAACGGATCGCCCGACGCGAACAACATCGCCTCGATGGCGCCGACGAGATCGTCGCCGGTCGGCGCGACCCACTGCGGGACCTCCTCGAGGTCCGGGGCGATCGTGTCGCTCACGCGTCGTCCTCGGGCGGCGGCGCGTCACGCTTCTCCACCCACGTCGTGAGCTGCGACAAGTCTACGTCGGACGCCACCTTCGCGACCACCGTGACCGGGCCGAGGTGCGCGCGCTGGTCGAGGCCGATCCACCCGAGCCGCGCCATCTCGAGCACGGCCAGGAACGTGAGCACCCGCTCGATGCGCCGCTGCCAGCGCCCGAGGATCATCCCCAGCTCTTCGGTGCCGCCGGGGCCGCCCAGCGCGTCGAGCACGAAGCGCGCGCACGTCGCGAAGTCGGGCCCGCTCTCGCCGAACCGGACCACCGCGTCCGGCTCGTCCGCTCGAATCAGGATCGCGTGGTAGATCTCGAGCAAGCCGAACGCGTCGACGGTCGGATCGAGCACCTCGGCGGCGTTCGGCAGGCCCTGCGCGCGCACGAACGTGTCGCGCCCGATCATCGGCTGCCGGTCGAGCGCCTCGGCCCGCCGCCGCAACAGGTCGTACTCCTCGAGCCGCCGCGCGAAGCGCTCGCGCGGATCCTCCTCTTCTTCCTCCGTCTCCGCGATGGCCGTCGGCTTCCTCGGGAGCAGGTCGAGGCTCTTGAGGTGGCACAAGGTGGCCGCCATGACGAGGTACTCGGAGGCGACGTTGAGATCGACCTGCCGCAGGCGCTCCAGGAAGTCGAGGTAGGCGTCGCACACGCGCGCGATCGGCAGGTGCTTGAGGTCGATGCCGTCGCGCTTGACGAGGTGCAGCAGCAGGTCGAGCGGGCCGTCGAACACGTCGGTGTGGACGGTCCAAGCCCCCAACCCGGGCAGCCCGGGCACGTGCCCGCTGGCGAGCGCGCGCGCGGGTTCGGCCATCAGTGCGCGACCAGCAGCGCGACGTTGCCGGCCGTCACCAGCTGCTCGGTGGCGGTGCCGACCAGGAAGTCGCGGCTGCGGCTGCGCCCGCGGAAGCCGACCGCGAGCACGGAGCCGGGCTGCTCCCGCGCGACCTCGGCGAGCGTGTCGTGGACCGTGCGGCCCTCGGTCGCGACGACCCGGGTGCTGACCGTCCCGGGCGGAAGCGCGTCCGACACCTCGGCGAGCACCTCGCCGGACGCGCCGACATGCACGGCCAGCACCGGCACCTCGAGCCCGGCGTCGCGCAGGCCCCGGATGGCGCGCAGCGCGTGGCTCGCCGCGACCGAGCCGTCGTACCCGAGCACGAACGACGTGACCTCCGCGCTGTCGCGCGGGCACAACAACAGCGGCGCGTCGACGTCGGCGAGGCTCGTGTCGAGGTGCCCCCCGCCCTGCCCCGGGAATTCGTCTTCGGTGTTGCCCCGCAGCCCCAGCACGACCAGATCGGCGAGGCGCGCCGCGTCCGCGATGCACGCGCGCACGGGGCCGTGCGCGACGACGGTGTCGACGGTCTGGCCCCGCGCCGCGGCGAGCGCCTGAACCTCCGCGAGCACCGCCTCACCCGAGGCCACGTGCTGCGCGAGCACGTCCGGGCTGACCCGAGCAGGCTCGAACCCAAGGGACCCCGCCAGATCCTGGAGCAGGTTCCCGCTCGACGACGACGTCACGTTGACGACGTGGAGCGCCGTCAAGTCGCCCCCGGTCGCGTGCTGAAGGCCGACCGCGACGCGCATCGCCGCCTTGGAGAACGTCGACTCGTCGAGACACACCAGGATGCGAAGCGCCATCGAACCTCCGAACGGTAGCATAGCAGGCGGATTGTCGCGGGCGCCCGACTTGATCGGTCAGCCGCCCGGCGCGCGCACCGTACGCACGCTCGCGACCGCGGCGATGCGCTCCTCGGCGACGCGGTTGGACGCCGTGACGGTGGTGACGCCGGCGGCGCGGGCCTTGTCGAGCACCCGCTTGACCGTCGTGAAGATGCCCTCGGCGTCCATCATGGACTTCTCGCGCGACCACCCGTGCAGCTCACCCGCGACGCTGATCAGCCCGCCCGCGTTGATGACGTAGTCCGGCACGTAGGTGATCCCGCTCGCGACGAGCAGCTCGCCGTCCCGGACCTCGTCGTCGAGCTGGTTGTTCGCGCCCCCAGCGACGATCGGCGCCCGGATCATCTTGATGGTGCGCGGGTTGAGCACGCCGCCGATCGCGCACGGGGCCAGCACGTCGCACGGCGCGCGGTAGAAGTCGTTGCCCTCGAGCACCACGCCCCCGAACGCCTCGAGCGCCTGCTTCAGCCGCGCGCCGTTGACGTCGGAGAACATCAGGCGCGCGCCGTGCTCGTGGAGGTAGCGCGCGAGCTGCCAGCCGACCGCGCCGACGCCCTGGATCGCGACGGTGCGCCCCGCGACCTCCGGGGTGCCGGTGACGACCTCGAGGCAGGCGCGGATGCCGTGGTAGATGCCCCACGCGGTGACCGGCGACGGGTCGCCCGAGCCACCCACCGACGTGCCGGAGCCGGTGACGAAGCGCGTCTCCCGACGGATCCAGTTCATGTCCTCGACGTTGGTGTTCATGTCCTCGGCGGTGATGAACCGGCCGCCCAGCGACGCGACGTGCCGGCCGAACGCCCGGAACAGCGCCTCGGACTTGATGGAGCGATCACCCAGGATGACCGCCTTGCCCCCACCGAGATCGAGGCCGGCGACCGCGGCCTTGTAGGTCATGCCGCGCGACAGCCGCAGCACGTCGCGCAGGGCGTCCGCCTCGCTCGCGTAGTCGTACAAGCGGACGCCGCCGATCGCCGGGCCGAGCGTGGTGTCGTGGATCGCGATGATGGCGCGCAGGCCCGAGGCGCGGTGACGGCACAGCAGCACCTGCTCGTGGCCGAGGTCGTTCATCTCGCTGAACGCGTCCATTTCACCCCCTTTGCGCGCCTAACCCCTTCCGCCGGCCGGCGGTCGCCCTTGACCACCCGCTCACGAGGCGGCCCACCGTGCCCAGTCGCCCGGCCCCGTCGTCGGCCCGAACACGACGGCGCCAGGCGGCGCCCACGACGCGGGGTCCGTCGCGCCGGTGAACACCACGCCGACGCGGGCGCCGACCGCGCGCGCGAGGTGGCTGGGCCCGGAGTCGACCCCGAGCCACGCCCGGCACACGGCCGCGAGGCCGATCAGCCCGATGATGTCGAGGTCATCGAGGCACGGGGCGCCCCACCCCGCCTCCCCGCGCTCGACCGGGCCCCGCACCCACACCACGGGCGCCCCCACCGTCCGCGCGACCTCCCGCCACGCGTCGAGCGGAACGCGCTTGGCGGCGCCGCCCGACCCGGGAACCAGCACGACCACACCGTCCGGGACGCGCCGACGCGCGGCCGCCACCGCCGCTGAGCTGGCGACGATCTTTGGCTCGCGCGGGGCGCCAACGACCAGGTCGGCGACCGGCTCGAACACCATGTCCACCGCGTGTTGCCCAACGCGCGGCCGGGGCGCGCCCACCCGAACGTCGCGGGCGCCACACGCACGCAGCGCGTCGCCGCCGATCGACGTCCACGCGACCCCGACGTCGTACGACGACAGATCGGCGCGACCCGCGTACAACGCCGATCCCAAGGCCCCGTCGCTGTCCAGCGCGGTTACCCCGCTCGGGAGCAGCGGGTGCAGGCGCCCTGGCGCGCACACGGTGACGTGGTGCCCTAAGGCGACGAGCGCGCCCACCAGGGGAACGGTGCACACCGTGTCCCCGAGCGCCGCGACCCTCAGCACGAACACACGCACGCTCGCTCCCCGTGTCGCTCGGGGCGGTTAGAACCCGCCGAGGGGGACCGGACCATGCCCGCCGAGAGCCTGGACGGAGTGGACGCCCTCGCGCTGCAGGTGCGAGCGTTGTTGTTGGGCATCGATCCTGGGTCGTTGGGTGCCGACGCGCGCGCACGAGCGCGAAGGGCCCTCGAAGACGTCCGGCGGGCGGCCGCCACCCTGGCCGCCGCGTGGGACGACCACCACGGCGACTCCACCCGCGAGGTGCGCCTGCGCCACGCCGTCGAGCGCTTGCTCAGCGCCCTCCCCGAGCCCGACTGGCTCGGCGACGCGCGGTCGGAGTGGCTGCTGCTCCGCGACCGGCTGGCGCCGATCTACGCCGCGCTCGCCGAGGCGTTGCCGCAGCCCGAGGTGCAGGATCGCGCCGCCCACCCGCGCCCGGAGAACCCCACGCGCTCGATCGTGCACGTCGCGAGCGGGGTCTCGGTGGTCGTCGCGTTCCACGCGTTGTTGTCGCCGGCGACCGCGTGGATCGTCGCGTTGCCGTGGGCGTCGTTCGCGTGGGGCCTCGAGATCTCGCGCCGCCTGTCCCCCCGCTGGAACGACGTCTTGATGGCGGTCCTCGGGCGCATCGCGCACGCGCACGAGGTGCGAAAGGTCAACTCGTCGACGTGGTACTCGACCGCGATGCTGGTGTTGGCGCTGACGGTCCCCGGCCCGGCCGCGATGCTCGGCATCCTCGCGCTGGCGGTCGGCGACCCCGCGGCGGCCTGGGTGGGGCGCCGGTACGGGCGGATCCGGATCGGCACCGGGCGCAGCCTCGAAGGCACGCTCGCGTTCACGGTCACCAGCCTCGCGGCCGGGCTCGTGTACCTCGCGCTGGTCGTGCCCTCGATGGCGCTCCCCGTCGCGCTCGCGATCGCGGTGCCCACTGCGGTGGCCGCCGCCGCGACCGAGGCGTTTGTCCGGCGGGTCGACGACAACCTCGCTGTGCCCATCGTCGCCGCCGCCGTCGCCTACGCGATCGACGCGCTCGCGTTCGGGCTCTTGTAGTGCTGCTGCTCTCCCTGCTCGCGTGCTCCGAGCCGCCTCCTCCTGGTCCCGACGTCGCCGCGGTGGTCGGGTGGGTCGCCGCGGGCGCGAGCTCGGGCTCGGTGTCGATCGCGGGTCGGGGCGTCGCCGACGAGGTGTTCGCCGCCGCGGTGCGTGACCCGGCGTTCCCCCCGGCGCTGCGCAGCCTCACCGCGAACGGCAACCAGCTCGGCCCAGCGTCGTTCCAGGCGCTCGACGAAGCCGGCCAGTGCGCCACCTTGGCGTGGCTCAACGTGACCGCCAACCCGCTCGGCGACGCCGGCGCCCGCGCCCTCGCCGAGACGGCGTGCGTGGGGCAACTCGAGCAGCTGTTCATCGGGGAGGCCGGGCTGTCGGGAAGCGGCATGGCCGCGCTCGCCGGCGCCGGGCTGCCGCGCCTCACCCTGCTCGTCGCCGGGGGCCAGCCGCTCGGCGGGAGCGTCGCCGAGCCGCTCGCTGCCCTGCCCGCGCTGCGCCGCTTGGCGTTGCCAGCGGTCGGCATGAGCCCGGCCGGCGCGCGCACCCTCATCACCAAGACCACGGCCTCAGAGCTGGATCTCGCGCACAACGACCTCGGAAGTGGCGCCCTGGTCGGCCTCAGCGAGGTCGCCGCCGGCCTCGAGGTGCTGTCGCTGGCCTCGTGTGGGCTCGGCCCCGCCGACGCCGTCGCGCTCGCGGCCGCGCCGCGCGGCGGCCTCGTCGAGCTCGACCTGACCGGGAACCCGCTCGGCGACGACGGTCTGCGGGCCCTCGCCGGCGCCCCGTGGCTGGCCGAGATCGAGAAGCTGCGCGTCGAGCAGAGCGGCGCCAGCCTCGACGTGCGCAAGGCGCTCG
>CAIUDO010000616.1 GCA_903897935.1 uncultured Pseudomonadota bacterium | reverse complement strand
GGGTCCGCGCCCACCGGCACCGGCCAGTCGATCTCGTACAGCCCGCACCCCCGCTGGCGCAGGTGCCGGCATGCCACCTCATCATCGCCCGCGCCTGGCTCGCCGTACAACGGCCCAGCGGTCAGGTAGATCTTGACCCGCACCTCCGCGGTCGGCTCGAGCGGCACGATCACCTCCCCGCCACCATCGAGGTCGTCGAACGGCGGGTCCCATCCGCCGGACCCGGAGCCGCCGGCGCGCCCTCCAGACGGCGGCACCGCCTGAGGCTCTTGATGCACCACCCACGGGCGCGTCGCCAACAGCCCTCGGGCGTCGACGCCCGTCCACGTCTGCTCCTCGCGCGGCAGCCGCCGCGCGCGGGACGACAGCTCCGCGCCGCCCGACCACGGGACCGTCGGCAGCAGCCGCGGTTGCGCCGAGCCGCCGCCGCAGCCGCTCACAGCTTCGCCACGGCAGAGACCTTCACGGTCGCTTGTACGTTCGCGGTCTGCGGCTGCGCTTGGTATCCGATCTCGCAAAACATCGCCGCGCCCCACCCGGTGAGCCCCGTCGGGTCCAGCTCGCCCGTGTTGACCTCGTCGTCTGTCGTGAACGTGCGCAGCGTCTCCAGCGCCAGCCACGGCCCGGGCTTCTCCAGGTCGGTCGCGTACAGACGAACGACCAACTGGCCCTTCACGCTCCCGCCCGTCAAGCCCTGCACCATCACCGCCGCCTTGAACGCCGTGATCCCGAGCGTCGGGACCGGCCCGCCCACCACGAACACCGCGTTCTGCTGGCTGGTCGCCGGGTTCAGCATCGCCGACACCGAGCCCACCGCCATCCCGCACGACACCCGCGCCACCCAGAACCGCACGGTGACGGTGCCGAACGTCTCACTGCTGGTGCTCGCCAGCTTCACCGCCACCCCGACGCGGCCCCACTGCTGGTCGCTGGTGGTCACGCCGGTCACCGCGTACTTCGCGGCCACTTCGGTCGCCGTGCCCGAGATCACGGACCACGCCTCCGGCCGCAGCGGCCGCACGGGGGCGGTCTGAACGCACGGCAACATCTCGACGTCCGTCGTACCGTCGACCGGGTCGATCAGGACGTCCCACGATTCGCCTCCGAACAACTGCTCCCACGGCGCCCACAGGGCCAGCCACGTGGTCTTGCTCGTCACTTGCACCGAGAACAGGTACGGACCATTCGAACGCTGACACGCCATCTCGCCTCCAGTGAGCACCCAGCCTGCACCACACCCGATGGTCGCGTAACGCACGCGCCCTCACGGTGCAACGATTTAGGGCAGAGCCTGAACTTCGCGCCCTCTTGCACTCGGCACGGTCGAAGCTGTGGGCCCCGGGCGGTGACACGTCTACGGCGCCGCGGGCGCCACGATCCGCGGGACCACCTTCGCTGCGGCGTCTGCGAGCCGCCACGGCGCCGCCCGATCCTCCGGGCTCGCGTACCCGATGCCGACCCGAGGCCCCCGCACGATGCACGCTGGCGGCGGCCCGAACCGCAGCTCCAGCCCGCCCGGCTCGAACAACGGGTGACCCGACCACTCGGGGCCGAGCCCGAGCCCCGCGCCCACCTTGCCGGGCCCGGACATCCAGCCCGCGCGCGCCGGCCCCCGCCGCGCGACCACCTCGTCGACGCCCGCGACCACCTCGACCCCCCGCACGAGCACCGCGGCGCCCGCCCCCTCGGCGTCACACACCAGGTTTCAGCATCGGGTGAATCCCGTAACAAACGTACACATACGCGTGCCCGGGCGGCCCCCACATCGGGGCGTTGCGGCGCGTCCGGCCCATGCGGCAGTGGTTCGCGGTGTCTCCGGGCCACCGATACGCCTCCACCTCGGTGATGCGCGCCACCACCTCGCCGCGGACCAACAAGCACCCGAGCGCCCGCTCGGCGACCACCAGCGCGTCCGCGTCGAACCACGCTGGAGGGCACAGCGCGCCCACGATCACCGCGACGCCGCCTCCGGCGGAGCGACCACCGCGGCCAGCGCCTTCCGATACCGGTTCGAACGCACCGCGAGGCCGTCCGCCGGCGCCGGGATCGTCGCCAGCGTCTTGTCGACCAGCGCCCGCGCATCGTCGGCCCGCCCCAGCGCGACCAGCGCGCGCGCCGCCGCCTCGGCGACCCGGAGGTGGTTGTCGTCGAGCGACACCGCCAAACCCCGCTCGGCCGCCGTGAGCGCCTCGGCCGGCCGGTCGAGCGCCAGCAGCAGCCGCGCCTCCGCGAGGTGGAACGTCATCTCGTTCGGGTACCGGCGCGCGTAGTCGCGGGCCAGCGCCAGCGCGTCGAGCTCGGCGCCGCCCTGATCGAGCGCGGAGATGAGCTCGCTCGTCACCCCCTTATCGAACATCGGCTCGCCCTTGAGCTGCGTGCGCAGCATCGCGGCGGCGGCCAGGAACCACGACGGGTCACCGGGCGACAGCTCCCCGACCACCCAGGCGAGGTTCGCCGCGTCGACCGCCGACGCGCCCGCGAGCGACGCCACCACCCGGTCGCGCAGCGCGAGCCGCGTGGCGTCGTCGAGCGAGACGGCGAGCGCGTGGAACATGTAGTCGCGGACGGGCACGCCCTGGTCGAGCAACCACTGAAGGTCCTCCACCCGATGGTCGACCGCCAGCCGGGCGAGCCGCGTGGGCACGCCGTCGGCGGCGACCGCCAACCATGGCCCCGCCGCCTCCTCACGATCCTGCTGGACGAGCGCCCACGCGACCTCACCCGCGCGCGCCGCGTCCACCGACGCCGGGTCCGTCGGCAGCGCCGCGCGACCGGACCGCACCGACGCCAACCAGCCCTCGAACGCTGCCCGACCGTCGTAGCCGACCGTCCGCCCCACCTCGACGCCCTTCGCGTCCGTGGCCACGACCGTAGGATATCCGCCAACTTTGTACTGGTCCTTGAGCGCGAACGAGCTGCGGTCGTCCACGTCGAGGGTGACGAGCACGAAGCCGTCGATCGCCTCCGGGTCCGACAGCACCTCGCCCGCCAGCATGTTGCACGGAGGGCACCACACCGCGCCGAAGTCGAGCAGCACGAGCTTGTCGGACCGCGCCGCCTCCGCGAACGCGTCGCGCGCGGCGACCGCGGCGTCGCGCCCCATCCCGCCGAGCCCGTGCGACGCCGCGACCGGCGCGCCGACCTTCAACGCCACCGCCCCCTTCTTCTGGTCCGGGACCTGCCCCGAGACGGCCCACTCGCCGAACATGCACGTCGTCCCAGCATCATCACAAACGGAAGCCGACAACGTGCCCGCCACCTCGCGGCCGCGCAGGTCCGGCAGGTCCACCCCGTCCTCGAGCGCCGCGCCGAGCCCGCTGACCGCGACCGAGCCGTCGGCCCACGTCAACGACACCGAGAACGGCGCGTCCGGCGAGAGGTGCTCACCGGGCGCGCCCCCGACGACGAGCACACCATCAGCTCTCTTCCACGTAATGGACGCGGTGGGGTCAGCCGCGCTGGCGACCGCGACGAGCAGCACGAACATCGAGGACGCTCCGATCAGAGGCCGAGCATGCCTTGTTTGAGCACGGTCGTGGGCGGCGACGCGCCGATGAACACCGACGTCAGCGCCTTCGCGAAGTCCGCGCCCTCCACAGTGCCCTTCTTGGTCCCGCGCGTCGCGCTGGCCCTCGTCGCGTCGATGCCGGGCAGCTCCTCAGGGTCCAGGTGCGCCCACGCCCGGAGCGGCAGCCCATCCGTCGCGACCCCCGGCACCGACCGATAGTCCCCGGACGCCGACTGCTGGTACACCACCGTGCAGGCCCGTTCGCTGCGCCCTCCGGTTACCGCGACCACACCCGCACGGTCGAGCCCCACGCTCACAGCGAGCTTCCCAGTACCAACCAAGCCCTGCTGTCGGCCACGTCAGGATTCGTGGGGTCCGAGAACAACACGTCTGACCAACCGTCAAGGTCGATGTCTCCCACCGCTACGAAGTCAACGCCACTGTTCTCATCGACGCTCACGGGTGCCACCATCGACCACGCATCGTCCCACACAGTGATAGTGCCCAACATCGGCGTGCGCAAAACCGTCAAGGCGTCCATCTGCCCAAACACCACGTCGTTCCATCCGTCCCCGTCAACATCTCCGTGCTCGGCGGCGCTCAGGTTACCCGCCTCGTCGTGTACGAACGACACGATCGCGCTGCTCGTCACCCGCCACGCCCCAGTCGTCGCCCCTGACATCGCCCAGCTCTGCAACCCAAGGGACCGAGCAGCCCAGAACTCGGAGGTGCCGTCCCCATCCACATCCCCCACGACGCTCAACTGCTGTCCGAGTTGGGACTCCGCGGCCAGCCCGTAGTGCACCGCGTCTGCGTCTGCCAAAGATTGGTCCCCGACGATCGGGCCGTGCACTACGTACACCCCGCCCACCCCGCCGGAGCCCCCCCAGTCCAACCAGGGCGCGCCCACCATCGCGTCGTCCACGCCGTCACCGGTCACGTCGGCCAGCTCGACGGACCACCCCGCGTGCGACGAGTACCCCTCACCCGACAGCCGGACCGCGTCCAGGTCGGTCACCACCGTGTCGCCCCACCACGGCTCATGGACCAACCAGACGGTGCCCGACTCGGCGAGGTACTGCCCGATGAGCACTGCACCGTCCGACTCCGAGACGGATATGTCGTAGCCAAACCCGGAAATGAAGGCCATGTCCGCGGGCGGCAGCAGGCGGCCATCGGACTCACTGATCCCATGTCCGCTGCCCAAGGGGCCGTAGTTCAGGTACACCGCGCCTGAGTAAGAGTCCCAATCGTGCGCGTCCGAGTAGAACAGCAGGTCCGCAGCCCCATCGCCATCAAGGTCTGTCGCCGCCGGCCTGAGGATGTCTGTATTTGAACCGCCGAACCAGATCGCACGGTACACCACGTCCGCGTCCGCCGCTTCGATCTCGCCCCGCCGCTGCCCATCGAACACCCACAAGTATCCGGGAAGGTGCTCCCCAGAGTCACGTTCTCGGCCTAGGCTCCCCATCGCTACGTCCGGCCAACCGTCCCCCGTCAGATCCGGCAGCACCGCCACATGGTCGCCAAGCGCATCTTCTGTGTGGTCGCCCAGGTATGTCGCCGCTGCTACGTCGGACACGCCGACCACGTCGCACAACCGAACCTCGTCCGCCGCGCCGTTGCAGTCATCGTCGACCCCGTTGCACACCT
>CAIUDO010000615.1 GCA_903897935.1 uncultured Pseudomonadota bacterium | reverse complement strand
GACGGCCTCGACGCGTCGATGTCGAACCCGCACCCCGACGGGCACGACGAGGCCGTACGCCCGGCCACCATCGACTGCGTCGCCGACCCGCCGCACTCGTGGACCGGCTCCCACAACCAGTTCGCCGACGGCACGAACGCCGGGTTCGTGACCGAGTACGCCGAGGAGGTCGGGTCCGAGCTTGCCGGCGAGGTCATGGGCTACTGGGATCGCGTGATGCTCCCTACGTTCTACGCGTTCGCCGACCACTACACGATCTGCGACCAGTGGTTCTGCTCCCTGATGACGAGCACGTGGCCGAACCGGTTCTACGCGTTGTGCGCCCAGAACGACGGTGTCACCGGCAACGACCTGCCCACGACCGTGTACCCGAGCATCTTCACGCGCCTGTCCGAAGCGGGCGTCTCGTGGGGCGCGTACTACGCGAACCTGCCGTGGGCCGTTCTGCTGCCCGACGTCGGTCCCGAGCCAAAGTTCTCGCCGATCGAGCAGTTCTTCGAGCAGGCCGCCGAAGGCACGCTCCCGCGCGTGTGCTGGGTCGAGCCCGAGTACGGCCGCAACGACGACCACCCGCCCGAGCACCCGCTCGCCGGGCAGATCTTCGTGCAGTCCATCTACCAGGCGCTCGTCACGTCGCCGCAGTGGGAGCGAACGCTGTTCATCGTCATCTACGACGAACATGGCGGCTTCTACGACCACGTTCCGCCCCCGACCGCGCCCGACGCGCGCGCCGCCGAGGGGTTCGATCAGCTCGGCTTCCGGGTCCCGGCGCTCGTCGTCGGCCCGTGGGTCAAAGCAGGTCATGTAAGTCATGTCCCGTACGACCACACGAGCTGGTTGGCGTTCGCGGAGCACCTGTTCGACCTCGAGCCGCTCACCGAGCGCGACGCGGCCGCCGACCCGATGACGGACGTGCTCGACCTCGCGCGGATGCGGGACGGCGCTCCCATCCTGCCTGTCCCGTTCCCGGCGATCGAAGCGGACGACGCGGTCTTGTACCGCGACGAGTGCAACCCGGTGGAGCAGCTCTTCTCGGCGGGTGGCGGCGTCGACACGCTGCAGCCGGAGCTCGAGGCGTACGCGAACGTGCACCTCGTCGGCAGCCCGCTCGACCGGCGCGCGGAGGCCGACGAGGTGTACGAGCGACTGTTGGCGTGGGCCGAAGCGAACGGCGTGTTAAGACGGGTCCGCTGACGCGGGGCAGGCGTGCGACGTCTCGCCGCGCGACATCAGGCCGCGTCGCCGACCGGGATCGTGGTGGGCACTGAAGGGGCGGAGGTTGGAACCATGCTGATGAATCGTGTACTTGGCCCCGTCGCGCTCGCCGCCCTGCTCGCGGCGTGTGGCGGCAAGGACTCCGGAGAGACGGCGCACCAGCACACGGACGCCGACACCGACACCGACACCGACACGGATACCGACACCGATACGGATACCGACACTGATACGGATACCGATACAGACACCGACGCGATGGAGGTGGCGCTCAAGTTCGCGTCGACCATCGGCGGCGTGCCCGTCGCGTGCGACACCTTCGCGACCACGCGCGGCTCGAAGACCGTCGCGATCAACGACTTCCGGTTCTACGTCTCCAGCGTGGCGTTGATCGACGGCGCCGGCGCCGAGGTCCCGCTCACGCTCGTTCAGGACGGGCTGTGGCAGGTCGAAGGCACCGCGCTGCTCGACTTCGAAGACGGGACGGGGGGCTGCAGCTCAGGCAACGCCAACCTCAACGACACCGTGTACGGCACCGTCCCCCCGGGCACCTATACCGGCGTCGTGTTCGACCTCGGCGTGCCGTTCGACCTCAACCACGCCGATGTCACCGTCGCGCCGTCGCCGCTCAACGTCTCGTCGTTGTTCTGGAGCTGGCAGTCGGGCTACAAGTTCGCCCGCATCGACCTTGAGAACGACTCCGGGGCGGGCTGGTACTTCCACCTCGGCAGCACCGGGTGCGCGTCCGATGCGTCGACCACCCCGCCGGAGGATGTCTGCGCGTTCCCGAACCGTCCTCGGATCCGCGTCGAGGGCTTCGACGTGGCCTCGCAGGCGCTGGAGCTGGACCTCGACCGGTTGTTGGCGGGGGCAGACCTGGGATCCGACACCCCCGAGTCTGCGCCGGGCTGCATGTCGGGCGTGACCGACGCCGCGGAGTGCGGCCCGTTGTTCACGAACCTCGGGATGGACTTCGAGACGGGGGACTGCGTGGACGGGTGCGTGGGCCAGAGCGTGTTCGTGGGCGTGAGCCAATGATCCGGGCGCTCCCGCTCCTGTTCGCCGTGGCGTGCGCGCGCGACGTCGTCGACGAGAGCGGGGCGCCGACCGCTCCCTCGACCCCCCCCACCGGGTGGGTCGACGGCCCCTGGGTGTGGGACGTGCCCGATTGGGCCCCCCTCCCCATCGTCCCCGAGACGAACCCGATGACGATCGCCAAAGTCGCGCTGGGGCGTCATCTGTTCTACGACGTGCGCTTGTCGGGCAACGGCGAGCAGGCGTGCGCGAGCTGCCACGAGCAAGCGCATGCGTTCAGCGTGCCCGAGGCGACGTCCGAGGGATCGACGGGTGATCCCGGCGTGCGCAACGCGCAGTCGTTGGTGAACGTCGCCTATTACCCGAGCCTGACGTGGGCGAACCCAGGCCTGACCACGCTCGAGGATCAGATCCTCGTCCCGTTGTTTGGGGAGTTCCCGGTGGAGATCGGGCTGACCGGCCACGAGGGCGAGGTGATGGCCGAGCTGTTGGCGGATCCGGTGTACCAGGAGCTCTTCGAGCTGGCGTTCCCGGGTGAGGAGCCCGACGTACACGAGGTCGTGTTGTCGCTCGCGTGCTTCGTTCGGTCGCTTACGTCGTTCGACGCGCCGTACGACCGGTTCCTCGCTGGGGATCCGAGCGCGATGTCCGACTCTGCGCTCCGCGGCATGACCCTGTTCAACTCCGAGCGGCTCGAGTGTTTCCATTGTCACAACGGGTACAACTTCACTGAGTCGTTCGTGCACGAAGACACCACGTTCGCGTCGGTGCCGTTCCAGAACACGGGCTTGTACAACCTCGATGGGATGGGGGCTTATCCCGCGGACAACACCGGCTTGTACGAACACACGCGGTACGAGGGGGACATGGGGCGGTTCCGGCCGCCGTCGTTGCGGAACGTCGCGGTGAGCGCGCCGTACGCGCACGACGGGTCGGTCGCCGACCTCACGGAGATGATCGACATCTACGCGCGGGGCGGCCGGCTGATCGAGAGCGGCCCGTACGCGGGCGACGGCGCCGAGAACCCGCACAAGGACGGCTTCATCGTCGGGTTCGACCTCACGGAGTCCGAGCGCGCCGACCTCGTCGCGTTCTTGGAGTCGTTGACCGACGAGGGCTTCTTGACCGATCCGGCGCTCGCGGATCCCTGGGTCGGGCGGTAGGTCGTCGCACCAGGAGGCGCGATGTCGGCGACGGTACCCCTCGGCGGCGGGGGCTCGATCCCGCTGCTGGGCTTCGGCACGTACCAGATCAAGAACGCCGACGCGGGTGTCGCGGTGAGCGCAGCGTTGAACGCTGGTTATCGTCACGTCGACACCGCGGAG
>CAIUDO010000614.1 GCA_903897935.1 uncultured Pseudomonadota bacterium | reverse complement strand
CGCCGGCGCGGTGCCCCGCCGCGGCTGCCGGGCACCGCTCGCACGAGCCGAACCGTCACGAGACCGCCAACGCCGCCTGCGTCGCGGGCGGACACGACCGGTCCGCGACGGTCCATCGGAGCCCACGCCGTCCGGCCCGGGGGGATCCTCGAGGTCCACTGGCGCCCAACGGCGTAGGGAAGGACCGTGACGGCAGACGCGTACGAGTTCGGGAGGGAGTCCCCACCATGGCCGAGCCCGCGCGCGCAGAGCAGGCACTCGAGAAGAAGAAGGTATCCGGCAAGGCGCTCGGTCGCCTGGGCATCGCCAGGGCTGCGATCGACTGCACCAAGGCGGTGATCAGCTTCGGCGCCGGCAACCAGGTCGAGGCCCTCGCGGCGAGCCGGATGAACTCCAAGTTCCGCATGGACGCCATGCGCGAGCCGTCCTACTGGACGTTGGCGCCCGAGCTGAACAAGATGGCGCGAGAGAACCCCGAAGCGCTCGTCGCCGCCAAGGCCGACCTCGTGCACGGCGGCAACTGCGGTGAGCACGGCTGGATCGCCTTTGACTACATCCGGCAACACGCGAGCGGCGACGTGATCGAGCGCGTGACGTCGGACATCGACCATGGCTTCGCGCTGATCGGCGATCGGGACACGGAGGCTGGCTCGGAGATCGTGGTGGCAGACCCGTGGCCGACGCAGGCCACCGCGTGCCTGTGGGAGGACCACTTCTGCTACGCGACCGGGATCACCAGCCGCAAGAAGATGGAGGCCGACGGCACGAGCGTAAAGGGGGCGATCGCCGCCGGCCTTCGACTGTCCGACGAAGGCAAGAAGGCAGCGGAGCAGGCGGCCTCCCAGCAACAGACCGACGACGCGGTCGCCCACTGGCAGGACAACCACTTCTGGAACCAACCCGACAGCGCCGCTGAGGGCAAGAAGTACGAATACGTCAAGTGACGGGGAGCCCCACAGCAACGGGGGGCGTCATGGTGCCGCGCGCTGCCGTCGTCGCGCTGGCGGCGGTGGCATGCTGTGGGAGGCCCTCGGCCCCGGCATCGCCCGAGCACCTATCGGGCCACGACGCCGTGTCGACAGACGCCGCCCCCGCGGAGCAGACCATGGTCAAGCCTGGGCGTAACCCCCTCTTCGAGATCGGCGCACCGCTGGCGCCGGCCGCCGAGCTGCTCGAGTGGCTGGCCGGCCAACCGCCCACCACGACCTACCGACTGCCGGTCGACCTGGCGGTCTCGGTGCTGGGCGTGACGGGGGCCGCGCTCGGGTTCGCCGCCGACCGCCCTTCGATCAAGCTCGACGAGGGGGCCCTGGGCGAGTCGTTGGCGGACCAGGTCGCCGGGTTGTGCGGTGACGACGCCGCGACCTGCGCGTTGTGGCTCCGCGGCACGTGGTCGGCGGGCGTGCTCCGGGTGGTCCGCGTCGAGGGGCGGGTCGCGGACGACGAGCGAGCGACCGCGACCCACGCGCTGATCGCGCGATGACCGCCTCGCCGCTGGCCCGCCTGGCGCCACGACCGTTGTTGCCGAGACCGGATGGCCCGCGGCTGGCGCCGATGGTGGCGCTGCGAATCCTCGAGCGTTACCGCGTGCTCGCGATGGCGCTGGCCACTCGGGCCATCACCGCGCAGTGGGACGCCGGGCTGATCGGCGCGCGGAGGGACACGAGGCTCGCTGCGTCCGACGAGCCTGCGCTGCCGTTCGAGCCCGAGGTGCTGGGGCTGATCGGCGTGAGCCGTGGGCTGGCACCCGGACACGTCCGCGAGGCCGAGCGCGGCGTGGCCCAGGCCGCGGCGGACGTCGAGGCCGCCGAGACCGAGGCCGGTGCGCCGCCTCCGCTGACGGCGCTGTGCGCGGAGTTCGGGCTCGACCCGATGGAGCGCATGCTGGTGCTCCTCGTCGCCGCGCCACAACTGTGGGGCAGCGTGCACCAGCTCTACCGCGTGGCGCAAAACGACCCGCTCCGCACCAGCGTCGACGAGTACCTGCTGCAGGCGATGCTCGGTCCGCAGGTCAACCCCCACCTGGTTGCGCGCGCGCTCGACCGGTCCAGCCGGCTGGCCCGGTTCGGGCTGCTCGTCAGCGACGAGGCCGGCCTGGCTCGTCCCCTTCGGGCGCTTCGCGTCGACAGGCTCGTCCTCGAGCGCCTGCGCGGCGGCGACCTCGACGCCGACCCCGAGCGCGAGATCCCGCTGGTCGAGCCTGGAGGTCCGCTCGAGGAGTTGACCGTCGATCCGGTGGCGACGGAGAGGCTTTCGCGTTGGGCCACGGTCGATCAGCCCTCGACCCGGCTGGTCTTGCGTGGTCGGCGCGGATCGGGACGAACGACGCTGGCTGCCAGTCTCGCAGCCGGGGCCGGGCGACGGCTCGCCCGTCTCGACCTGCTGCGCCTGCCGGAGGTGGACCACGATCCCGCGGGGGCCCTGGCCCGGGCGTTGTCCCGCTGCCTGCTCGCCGGCTGGGTGCCGCTGGTCACCGGTTTCGACCTCCGGTACGTCGCCGAGCGCGAAGCCCGCGAGCGGCTCACCGCGGTGCTCGACGAGCACCCTGGGCCGGTGATCGTGCGGTTGGCCCCCGAGGAGCAGCCGGTGGTGAGCCCGGGCTACCGGTTGGTCGACCTGCCACCGCTTTCGGAGACCGCGCGGCTGGCGATGTGGCAAGCCGAGTTGGCGCGCCACGAGTTGACCGCCGACCACGGCGCCGACGCCGCGCTCGCGGCGCGCTGGCGACTCGGGCCGGGCGCGATCTGCAGGGTGGTGGCCGCCGCTGCGCGAGGTCGTCCCGGACCCGGCGAGGTCGGCACCGAGATCGCGGGCGCGGTGGCTCAACACCTCCTGCACGGGCTCTCCGACGTCGCCGAGCGTGTCACCAGGCTGCCGACCCTGGCCGACATGGTGTTGCCACCCGACATCCTCGACAGCCTCACCGAGTTCGTGGCTCGGACCCGGCTGGCGCGCCAGGTCTACGAAGACTGGGGCATGGGCCGGGTCGCGACCACCGGACAGGGGCTGACCGCGCTGTTCCAGGGAGCGCCTGGCACTGGCAAGACCATGGTCGCCGGCGCCCTCGCTCGCGAGCTCGGCCTCGACCTGTACCGGGTCGACCTGTCGCGCGTGCTGTCGAAGTGGATCGGAGAGACCGAGCGCAACCTGGCCAGCGTGTTCTCCGCCGCCGAGGAGGGCCACGCGATCGTGCTCTTCGACGAGGCCGACTCGTTGTTCACCAAGCGTACCGAGGTGAAGTCGAGCAACGATCGCCACGCCAACGTCGAGGTCAACTACCTCCTCCAGCGCCTCGACGGCTTCGTCGGCATCGCGATCCTCACCACGAACTTCGGCACCGCGATCGATCCGGCGTTCAAGCGGCGGCTGTCGTTTCGGATCACCTTCCCAATCCCCGACGAGGAGTTACGGGAAGAGCTGTGGCGCCGCCACCTGCCGGCGACGCTGCCGCGCGCTGGGGACCTCGACCTCGCCGACCTCGCCCGACGCTACGACTTCGCCGGTGGCGCGGTCCGCAACTGCGCCCTGCGCGCAGCGTTCCTCGCCGCGGCCGAGGGGAAGCCGTTGTCGCAGGACCACCTGAAGCGTGCGATTCGCCTCGAGTACCGCGCGGTCGGAAAGCTGGCAGAGGGCGGTCCGCTCGAGTAGGGGGAACCCGCGCAGCAGGACCGCGCGCCGCGAATCGCGGGGGTGTGCGCCTTTGGGGTCG
This sequence comes from uncultured Pseudomonadota bacterium, assembly GCA_903897935.1. Classification (GTDB taxonomy): domain Bacteria; phylum Myxococcota_A; class UBA796; order UBA796; genus CAIUDO01. The sequence continues at coordinate 189 of CAIUDO010000614.1, read as the reverse complement.
GCGGGCACGTTGGTGGGTCGTCGAGCCCGCAGGGGCTCGGCCGGGGCCCACCGGCAACTCGTGCCACGCGCGCGACAGGCACGCAAAGGCTTGCGCCTGCGCGTGCCGGGCGCCGCGGTCGCCCGACGCCACCGCGTGCGTGGCGAACTCCCGGCGCGTACACCGCCAGCGCCGCGGCGGCGAGCACGG
>CAIUDO010000613.1 GCA_903897935.1 uncultured Pseudomonadota bacterium | reverse complement strand
GGGCGGGGAGCAGCCCGCCGCCGTCGCGGCGAGCACCGCGCCGGTCACCGCTGCGCGCCGCCGCCGCGCGACCAGGAAGCCGACCGCCAGGACGAACCATGGCGCGCCCGCCGGCGCGCTCGAGCAGCCACACTGCGCGGTCTTCATGACGTCGTACTCCGGGAGGTCGGGGCAGTCGATGGCGCCGTCACAGTCGTCGTCGACGCCGTTGGCGCACCACTCGGTGGCGTCGGGGTGCACGGCGCCGTCGGCGTCGTCGCAGTCGTCGCAGGCGAGGAACCCGTCCCCGTCGACGTCGTCGCGAGGGCTCGTCGTGGGATCGCAGTCGTCGTCGACGTCGTCGCACGGGTCGTCCGCGCCCGGGTAGACGGCGGCGTTGGCGTCGTCGCAGTCGACGTCGCAGGCGTGGCCGTCGCCGTCGCGGTCGACCGGCGGATAGCACCCGACCCCTTCCGGGTCGAGCTGGTAGTCCCAGATGCCGCGCCCGTAGGTTCCGAACCGGATGGTGTTCTCGTGGGCGAGCGCCTCGGAGGACCAGTAGATCGTGACGGGTGCGTCGGCGCCGGTGATGTCGGTCCAGGCGGCCGCGCCCGGATCGCGACGGTACGCGGCGGTCTCCGTGCCGGCGAACAACACGCCGCTGCCGTCGGGCGCCTCGTTGAGGGTGTAGACGAGGGTGTCGGGCAGGCCGTCGGAGAACGGGTCCCAGGTGCGACCGCCATCGAGGCTGCGCCAGACCGCGGGGTACCCGTAGCCGCTGCCGCCGATGTAGACGGTGTCGGGTTCCGTGCGGGACTGCCACATCGCGGTCCCGTAGAAGTAGTGGCTCCACGGCCCGTCGTCGATCGCCTGCGTCCAGGTCTTTCCTGCGTCTTCGGACCAGAACACCTTGCCGTAGCTGGTCGCGGCCCACGCCCGCGACGGGTCGTCGCGGTCGAACGAGAACGCGGACAAGAACTCGTAGGCGTCGAGGTCGAAGCGCTGGTCGGACCAGAGCTGCGGGCGCCACGTCCACGCGTCGACGCGCTCGTACCGCCACAGCTGGGTCGCGCAGAAGAAGAACGCCTCGGGATCCTCAGGGTCGGCGGTCAACGGGGGCAACCAGGCGAAGTACCGGCCCCCTTCGTCGCCCGGGTAGTCGGCGTACGAGAGCTGCGGGTCGTCCTCGCCGATCTGGACGAGGATGAACCCTGGATACACCGACCAGACCAGGTCGTGGGTGCCGTCGCCGGAGGTGAGGTGCGCGTAGTCGCCGCTGAGGATCTGCTCGAACTCGTAGAGGTCGTCGGGCTGGGCGAGCCGGTTCGTGACCTGGTAGCCTTGATCCTGCGAGCCGCCCGCTACGTGACCTGGGTCGGCGGCGCTCGTGAGCGTGCTGTAGTACTGGCTCACGCGTAGGCCTGCGAGGGACAGATTCTGCACGGTGCGCAGGCCGTCGGTGGACCGGTACAAGCCGCCGTCGGTGCCGACGTACCAAGCTTCGCCGCCCAGTCCGTCCGGTTGTACCTCGAGACCCATGATATCGGCGTGCAGGTACCGGGCCGGGTCTGCGTAGTATTCACCCCAGGTGTTGACCACCTCGGACGACACGCCGCCGTCGGTCGACCGGTGCAGCTCGACGCCGCTCCACACGACCAGGTCGGGGTCGACCACCGACCCGGTGAGGTGGCCCCAGAAGTCGCCCCGATGGCCGTTGCTCACCTCGGACCACGAAAAGCCGCCGTCTTCCGAGCGGAGCAGGTGATCGTCGTCGACCATGACCCACAACCGCGGGCCGCCGGCCTCCGAGCCGGTGAGGCGCGCGCTGTGGTCGCTCGCGCCGAACGTGCCGCGAACCTCCCACGATTCGCCACGATCCGGGCTGTACCGGAGCACGCCGGCGTCCGCGAGGTAGACCGCCTCGCCGCCGTCGCGCGGCACCCAGACGTCGCCGGGCGCGCCCGTGAGCGCGGTGAGCGTCTGGAACGACGCCGCTTCGTCGTCGGTGCGGTACAACTCCCAGACCCCCGACCGTTTGCCAAGGAGGAACGCCGACTCGCTCTCGGTGCCCCGCTGACGGACCAGCTCCCGGACCTCTTGCAGGCCGAAGTCGAGCGGCGCCCTCCAGGTGGCCCCATCGTCGGCGGTGACGTGCACCAACCCGCCCGCGGACGCCGCGAGCACGCGGTGGGCGCCGCCGTCGCCGGTCCACACCTCGAGGAAGTGCCCGCCGCCGAACAGGTTGTCGCCGATCGGGGTCCACCCGACGCCGTCGGGGTCGGCCCGCCAGACGCCGCCGAGGCTCGAGCCCGCGTACATCACCCCGTCCGAGGTGATGCGGGTGGCGTGCATGCGGCCCGACTGGTTGTCGGAGCCGCGCTCCTGCCAGCGCGGGGTGACCCCGGAGGGGAGGACCATCGGGCGAAGACCGGCGTTGCGCTTTTGGATCTGGGCGAGCCCGTTCGCGCGCTCCGCCTCCTTCCAGTCCACGCCCGGCGCGGCGCGGTGCCGCTCGGCGAACCACCGCTTCCGGGCAGCCTTGTTGCGGCGCTCCGCGTCTTCGTCGAGCACGTGGCCGGTAGGGGCGGGGCGGCGCAGCGAGGGTCCGGTCGTTGGGGCCGCATCGTGGACGCCGCCGCCGGGGGTAGGCAGCGCTGCGACCAGCGCGACGCCCGAAGCCAACGCGACGCCGATGAACCACGTGCTCCGCATCAGTCCCTCCGCACGACGCAGCCGCCGTGGTCGCGCTGGTCTAACGCGCGCCCCGGGCGGGGCCGCGCCATGGCGCCCCCTCGGCCGTACAGATAGGACGGCCGGCCGATACGAAGCCGGCGCTGGGCGCGGACGGGCCGCGCGCGCGGCCGCGGAGGACCGATGGTTTGGGAGCGTGAGACCCGCGAGTACGACGGCAAGGCGAAGCGGGTGTGGTCGGTGCGCGGGGCACCCGACCTCGTGATCCTGCAGTTCACCGACGACGCCACGGCGTTCAACGGGGTCAAGCGGGCGTCGATCCCCGACAAGGGGCGCATCAACGTCGAGATCACCACGCACCTGCTCGAGCGCGTCGCCGCGGCGGGCGTGCCGACCCACCTCGTCGCGCGGCAGGGCGAGGACCTGGTGTGCCGGCGCGTGTCGATCATCCCCGTCGAGATCGTCGTTCGCAACGTCTGTGCGGGATCCCTCGCGAAGCGGTACGGCGTGCCCGAGGGCACGAAGCTCGCGTACCCGCTCGTCGAGCACTTCTACAAGAGCGACAAGCTGGACGACCCGCTGATGACCGAGGAACACGCGGTCTTGTTCGGGTGGGCCACGCGTGAGGAGCTCGCGGTTTGCCGGGCGCTCGCGTTGTCGGTGAACGACGCGCTGAAGGCGTTCTGGGACGGGCTCGGCGTCGATCTGGTCGACTTCAAGCTGGAGTTCGGGCGGCTCCCCGACGGCACCGTCGTGCTGGCCGACGAGATCACGCCCGACGGCTCCCGGCTGTGGGAGCGCGGGACGGGCCGTCACCTCGACAAGGACGTGTTCCGGCGTGATCTCGGCGACCTCTCCGCGACGTACCGGGACCTGTACGCGCGGGTGTTCGGGCGCCCGTTCGTGGCTGGGTCGTGAGCGGCGACAGCGTCGAGACCGGCGGGGTGTTCGCCGTCGCGGGTCACCGCGCCGCAGCGAACCTCACGTACCTCGCGCTGCATGCCTCACGGGGCGCGCGCCTCGGGCCGCTCGGCCTCGGGGTGTCGGACGGGTCGGGCTTCAAGGTGCAGCGCGGGACGGGCTCGGTGCAGTCCGAGCTCGCGCCGCTGGCGTCGTGGCGGGGGCACCTCGCGGTCGGCGTCGTCGCGGCGGCGGGCGCCACGGAGGAGGGTGGGCACGGGCCGGTGCTGGTGCGTGGTCGCTCCGGGACGGTCGTGGTCGGCATGGTCGGCGCGCTCAGCAACGGGGCGGCGCTCCGTCGGGATCTGCTGCTCGGCGGCGCGCTGTTCACCGCCGGCGACGACGCGGAGACGCTCGCGGCGCTGGTCGCGCGGTCGGAGCGGCGCACGTTCGTCAACCGGCTGGTCGACGGGGTGTTCCAGCTCGAAGGGGGGTTCGCGGCCGTCGTCGCGAGTGAGGACACCGTGTGCTGCGTGCGGGACCCGTGGGGCATCCGCTCGTTGTGGATCGCGCGGGTCGACGGGGCCGCCGTCGCGTCGACCGACGCGAGCATGTTGGTGTTCTTGGGCGCGGTCGGCCTGCGGGAGGTGCAGCCCGGCGAGGTGGTCGTGCTCGATCCACGCGGCGTCGGGTCGGTGTTCCCGTTCCCGAAGCGGGACGTGGCGCCGTGCGCGCTCGACCTCGTCACGTTGATCGGCGCGGACGGCGAAGCCTCCGGGCGGACCACGTGGGAGGCCAGGTTCGGGCTCGGCCGTCGGCTCGCTCAGGTCGCTCCGGTCGCGGCGGACGTCGTGGTGGGCCTGCCGGGCGCGGGCGCGGCGATCGCGGCCGGCTTCGCGGCGGAGGCCGGCGCCCCGTTCGTTCCCGCCTTGATCGCCGCGAGCACGACGGACGCGTTGGTCGAGCCCGCGCAGGGCCTGCCGGGCCTGGGCACCCGCAGCAGGCTGTTGGTCGTGCGCGCGGCCGTCTCGGGTCGCCGCGTCGTGCTCGTCGCGCCGGTGCTCGGGTGGGGCGACGAGCTCAACCGCGTCATCCGGCTGGTGCGCGACTCCGGCGCGGCCGAGGTTCACGTGCGGGTGGTCGCGCGGCTGCTCGGGCGCTGCCCGTTCGGGGTGCGCACCCCAGGGGCGCGGGAGGGCCGGGAGCGTCCGCTCGACGCCGCGTTGGGGGCCGACTCGGCGTTCGCGCTCGAGGCCGACGACGTCGGCGCCGCGTTGGCCGACGGCGCGTCGCAGCGGGCGTTCTGCCTCGGGTGCCTGGGCGGTCGGTGGCCGCTCGCGCCTGCCGAACCCGGCCAGCTCGACCTGTTCTGACCGTGCCGTGGTGGAGCCTCTCGGCGCCGGTGCAGGGCCTCGCGGTGCTGCTGGTGGCGTTCGTGCTGGGGCGGGTGCTGCCGGCCGAGGTAGCGTCGGCGTCGGCGTGGTGCGCGGCCCGGCCTTGGTGGCTGCGCTTGCTGCTCGCGTCCGCCTGGATCGCCGCGTTGTCGATCCCGCAGCTCGGCGCGTTGCCCGCCGCGATTGGGCTGGCGGTGGCGCTCACCCCGTCCCGCGTTTGGCCCGTGCTCGGCTGGGGCGTCGGCGGCGCTCCGGGGGCGGTCGCGGGGTGGTGGTGGGGCCAGTCGTCGCGTGGTCGCGCGTTGTCGGCCGCCATCGAGGCCCGGTTCGGGCCGGTCGTGCCGCTCGTGGCCGCTTACGCCGTCGTGGTCGGGTTGCTCACGCTGGTGATCGTGGACTGACCGGGAGGGCCGCGGTGATGATCCGCGCGTGGTCCGCCACCCCGTCGGGACGGATCGTCCAGCGCGACGGCGTACGGCGGCCCGGATCGACCGCGCGCCGGCTGAGCCACGCGACCTCCTCGCCCAGCACCCACGCCGCGGCGGCCTCACCCGCCGCGATCCCTGCGCTGACGCCGAACCCCCCGAGCCCAGCGCACCAAGCGAGCCCAGGCAGATCGGGATCCAGGCCGATCATCGGGCGGCGGTCGGGCGCGAACGTGCGCAGGCCGGTCCAGCCGCCGACCGGGCGGACCCCAGCGAGCGACGGCAGGTGGCGCTCGATCTTGTCGAGCCAGAGCGCTCGGCGGGCCGCGTCGACCGGGCCCTGGCTGTCGCCGTCGGGTGGGGGAGGGGCCGCCTGCTCGTCGCACGGGGAGCCCAACCACCCGCCGGCCTCTGGGCGGACGTACAACCCGACGTCGTCGAGCCACACCCACGGGTGGTCGGGTCGCGCGAGCGGGTGAGGGGCGCTGACCAGAAGGTGGCGGCGCACCGGGATGAGCGGGCGGTTCAGCCCCGCAGTCGCTGCGAGGGTCGCGCACCAAGCTCCGGCGGCCAGCACGACAACGTCGGCGCGCGCGGCGCTGCCGTCGGCGAACCCCACGCCGACGCACCGACCGTCGCGCACGACGAGCCGCTGCACGTCGAGCCCCAACCGGAGGTCGGCCCCGGCGCGCGCCGCCAGCGCGCCGACGAGGCCGTGCGCGTCGACCACCCGCGCGTCGGGCACCCACCAAGCCCGTCGCAGCCGCGCCCCACGGGCGATGGGGGCGAACGCGGCCGCGTCGGGAGCGTCGTGCACCACGACCCCTGCCGCCCGGGCGCCTGCGACCGCGTCGTTGAGGTGCTGTGGGTCGTCGACCAGCCCCAGCAGCGCGCCGACGACCCGCCCGTGGGGGGAGAGGTTGGGCTCGGCCAGCCGTCGGGCGGTTCGGATCGCGAGGGCGCGCTCGACGGGATCCTCGCACAGCACCCGCACCATCCCGGCGTTTTGGGCGGTCGCGCCGGCGCCCGCCTGCAGCGCCCGGTCGACGACGATCGTGTCCGCCGCGCCGGCGAGGCCCGCCGCGACGGAGAGCCCGGCGACCCCGGCGCCGAGGACGAGCACGCGCGGCCTCATGCGCTCGCCAACAGGATCACGCCGCAGGTCACGCACGCGGCGCCGACGAGCCGCAGCCCGCGGTCGCGCTCGCCGAGCAGCGTGCCTCCGAACAACGCCGCGAACAGCATCGACACCTCCCGCGCCGGCGCCACGTGCGACAGCGGCGCGAGGCGCGCCGCGTAGAGCACGAGCACGTAGCCGAGCGGCGAGACCAGAGCGATGAACAAGGCGGCACGCCAATGATCGCGCACGGTGGCGCGAAACCCGGCCCGGTCGACGAGGGCGGCGGGCAACAAGAACGGCAACCTGAGCACGTTGCCGAAGTAGTCGAGCAGGATCGGCTCGATGCCGGCGACCTTCACGGCGTAGCCGTCGATCACGGTGTACACCGAGATCAACAGCCCGGTGGCGAGCCCCCACGCGACGCCCGCGCGCACCCGCGCCCCGTCCGCCGTGCCGAACGAGCGCAGGCCGCCTGATACCAACACCACGCCGACCGCGATCGCGCCGGCGCCGGCCACGGTGCGGGCCCCGAGCGGCTCAGCGAGCACGATCACCGCGCCCACGCACGTCACGATCGGCCCCGTGCCGCGCGCGACCGGGTAGACGACGGTGAGATCCGCGGCCCGATAACCTTTGAGCAAAACCAGGAAGTACGCGAGGTGCGCGAGCCCGCTGCCGAGCACGAGGCCCCAAGTTCGCGCGGTCCAGGACCCGACCGACGGCCACGCCGCCCACGCCCCGGCGGGGGCATACAACACCAGCACGAAGATGGCGCCGAGCAGCACGAAGTGCGCGCCGCCGCCGGTTCGTTTGGCGACGATGTTCCACGTCGCGTGCAGCGCCGCGGCGACCAGCACGAGCGACAACGCGAGCGGTGACACGTACGATGACCTGCGCGCCCGGCGCTTTGCCGTTCCCGCCGGCCCCGCTTATCCGGCCGGGCGAGCCGTGACCGACGAAGACGCTTCGTGTCGCGCGGCGCTGACGGCACAGCGGTCGGATTCGTTTGCAGCGAGCTTGCGCGTGGGGGTCCTGATGCGTCGCGTTGGAATTGGGCTGATGGTCGTGCTCGGTGCGTTCTTGATGGCGTTCTTGTTGTTCCGCATGCCGGACACGGGCGGCGAGGTCCCGCCGATGGCGTCGGTCACGCCGGCCCCCGCGGCGTCCGACGGGCCCGCCCCGGCCGGATCGTCGGCTGCGGTCCCGGCCAACGGCGCGGCGCCGTCGGGTGAGGTGGCGTCCGCCGAGCCCGGCCTCGCGCGCCCCGGCGCCGCTGCCAAGGGCAACAAGATCGAGGGCGTCAACGAGGTGGCGGCCGAGCGGGCGCGCATGCGCGCCGAGTCGCCGGAGATCCAGGTGATCCTCCACACGCAGTCGTCGTGGACCGAGATCACGCGCCGCCTGCGCGCCAACGGCGACACCGCGCTCGCCGACGAGATCAAGGCCCTCTCCACCGACCTGATGACGTGGTCGCGGCAGCCCGATCCCTACGCGTGGCCCGACCTGCTCGCGCGCCAGCAGGCGCTGGTCGGCACCGCGCAGCAGTCCGCGGTGGCGGGTGAGTCGTCGGTACAAGACGCGATCACGCGCATCAACGAGCAGCTCGCGTCATTGTCGACGCAGCAATGACCCGCGTGGTGTGGCTCACCGTCGCGGCGATCGGCTGCGCGCCGCCGGGCGATCCGGTGGCCCTCCCGTCGATCGTCCCGTGGACGGCGTCGTTGCCGGAGGCGTCGTCGTTGCCGTCTGCGCGCGGCGCCACCTGGCAGCGGGCGATCGTGCACCTGCACAGCCCGTGGTCGCACGACGCGTGCGACGGCGACCCGTTGCCGGACGGCTCGCCGGATCCATCTTGCCTCGCCGATCTTCGCGCCGGGTTGTGCCAGACGCGGGTGGACGTCGCGTTCGTGACCGACCACCCGGCGTACGCCGCCGACCAGGAGTACCTCGACCTGTTCCACAGCCAGCCGGGGGACGAGCCCGAGCTGGTGGACGGCGCCCAGGTCGCGTCCCGGATCGACTGCGGGGACGGGCACTCGGTGCGGTGGTACCCCGGCATCGAAGACGAGCTGATGCCCGTCGCGCTCGACCGACACGCCGGAGCCGACCCGGCGGAGAACGACGCGCTCTACAACGGCTACACCCCCGAGGCCGTCGCCGCGGAGGCTGCGGCCGGGGCGGCGGTGCTCGTCGCGCACACGGAGGGCCGCGCGCAGAGCGACCTCGAGTGGATCCAAGACGCCGGCGGGGTAGGCGTCGAGATGTTCAACCTCCACGCGATGTTCGACCCCGACATTCGAGAGGTTTCGCTCGGTTTGGACGGGTTCGGATGGCTGACCGACGCGGGGCCGTTCATCGATCCCGACCAGGACGAGCTCGAGCCGGACCTGATGTTCCTGACGGTGCTGCAGGAGCAGGGACCCAGCGTCGCGGCGTGGGACGCGCTGCTCGCGC
>CAIUDO010000612.1 GCA_903897935.1 uncultured Pseudomonadota bacterium | reverse complement strand
GACCGCGACGCCCCCGCCGGAGACCCGATCGAGCCGCGCCGCACCGCCGCTCCGACGGAGCGCGACGACGCCCCCCGACGACGCGCGCAGCGCCTCGATGACGGGCGCCGGCGCGTCGGGCCAGGTCACGGGCAGCGCGATCGTAGGGTCCGCGGGGGGCGGGGGCGCGCCCGGCGACGCGCACGACAACGACGCAGCGACGACGATCGCCGCCCGAACCGAGCGGCTACTCGGCAAGCGAATCCGGGGTCGCTACGCCGCCATCGCGCGCGCCGCGACAGATCCACGCGCCGCCCCGGACGTGATCGTCGTTCTCCCACCACTGGTCGTTGCCCGCGCCGGCGTCGTTGGGGCTGGACTTGAAGTTGCTCGAGCCGGCCTGCGACTGCAGCGGCGCCCGCACCTCGCCCGCGTCGTCGCGCGCCGCCCGGTTCGTGTCGTCTTCGGCCAGGATGACGGTGATGTGGCCCGACCGGCCCGAGTTGGCGTTCGCCGCGAGCAAGACCGCGACGTGCCCCTCGTTGGCCGCCCGCTGCGCCTCGCTCATGTCGGTGGTCTGCTCCCAGCCGAAGCTGGCGCCCCACGTCTCCATCCAGTCGACGAGGCTGTTGGCGTTCAGCTCCTGCACCGTCTCGTCGTAGACGGGCCGGATCACGCCCGCGACCGGCTCGCCCGCCGCGACGCGCCGGTCGTACTCCTCGACGCTGACGACCTCGGCGCCCGCCTGGATGCGCGTGATCGCCGAGTCGTACCACCACGTGCGTGGATGTAGGCCCCGAGCGCGGTCACGACGTCGTACGCGTAGATGTTGCAGTAGGTCTTGCCGTCGGCGGGCTCGTACCGACCGGAGTCCTCGACGTTGAGGGTCTCGACGACCGCATGCTGCTCGACGCGGAACAATGCACCCGTGAGGTGCGTAGCGACGTCGGCGCGACCGAGCAGCTCCGCGAGGGCGATGGCGCTGCGGACGAAGTCGGCGCTGGCGTCCGCGCCGAACGTCGCCGCCATCCCGGCAGCGCGGTGGGCATCGCGCGTCGCGGTCAGGGTAGCGGCCGAGGTCTGCCGAGCCGTCTGCCCCTCCGGCGCTTCGGGTGAGAGGTGGCCGCGGCGCGGCGCCTGGTCCCAGTCGAGGGGGCGAGCGCGGCTGCTGCGGTGCGACGCGAGGTCGGCGCTCGGGACCTCGGGCTCGGCCGCTTGCTCGGGCGCTTCGCAGATCATCACGCTCGCGAGCTGCTCGTCCGTGGCCGAGCAGACGAGCGCGCGCGCCTCGGCGTCGTCGAGCGCGCCGGACGTCGTGTAGATGGTGATCAACCACTCGTGCTCGCCGCAGACCCCGTCGCACGAGGCGTCCGTGCCGACCGCCCAGGTGGTCCACTCATCGCCTTGACCCGACGCTTCGCCGACGCAGACCTCGCTCATCTGGGCGAGCGCGAGGCTGTTCGCTTCGTTCCCCGGCGCCTCGCCGAGGCCGGTCGCGACGTCCGTCGCGGGCTCGGGTCGTGTTCGGTGGGGGAAGAGCCAGTCGAGCATGGGTCACCGCGGCGCGCGGGAGGACGCACCCGCATCCTACCGCTGGCGGGCTTGCTCGTGGGCGGGGCGCGGCGGTACCGTCGGCTCATGGGGGCCAG
>CAIUDO010000611.1 GCA_903897935.1 uncultured Pseudomonadota bacterium | reverse complement strand
GGGACGGCATCATCGGTTGTGTCAGGTACGATCTGCGCTTTTGTCGATGGCTTGGTCATGGACCCTTCCGCTGCCCTGCTCACTATTTTACGAGAGGCTCCGCGTCTCACTCATGTTGACACGCAGGGGGTCGACGCAGTCCTCGGGGCAGCCCCCGTCACAGTCGGCGTCGCGGCAGTCGGCCCAGCCGTCCATGTCGTCGTCCACGCCCTTGCCGCGGTCCTCTACGCACAGGCACGCCGCGAGGTCCGCACAGTCGGCGAGCCCGTTCGCGTCGTTGTCGATGCCGTCCCCGCAGATCTCATCGCACAAACCCGAACAGTCGTCGTCGTCGCAGTCGACGAGCCCGTCCTTGTCGTCGTCGGTGCCGTTGCCGCAGTCCTCGAGCGGCGTCGTGCACTCGTCCGCGCAGTCCGAGTCATCACAGTCGGCATCGCCGTCGCCGTCGTCGTCTTTGCCGTTGTCGCAGTCCTCCTCGTCGCAGTCGGTATCCTCGCACTCGCTGCAGACGTCGTCGCAGTCGTCGTCGTCACAGTCGACATCGCCATCCTCGTCGTCGTCCGCGTCGTCGTCGCAGTCCGTCTCGACGCACACACAGTCGTCGTCGGAGCAGTCGGCGAGCAGGTCGGCGTCGTCGTCCATCCCGTTCCCGCAGTCTTCGACGGGCGTAGACGACGCCGTCTCGACGGGCTCGTCGGGGCACCCCATCATGGTGACGCCGAACAGGAGCGTGAGCACCACCACGGGCCGCAGGACGAACCTGGGGGTGGAGGTGGGGAACAGGGTGTCGGTGGTCGTTGGCATCGGTCCTCCCGAGGCGTGGATGGCCGCTCGATCCGCGGCGAAGCAGCCCGCCCGCTGCGAGCCGCGCACCACCAAGCAAGGGCCGTGCCTTGGCATCCGTATCGGATAAACCTGATGTTTACTGTTACACCCATCCCCTCCGCGTACGAGGGCTACGCCGCGCGTCCGACGCGAACGCGCCAAGGGTGGCCTCAGGCGGACGTGCACGCCGGCTCGACCGCAGCCCAACGCAGCGGGCCCGCGTCCCGCTCGTGGTTGACAGGCCGGGCGCACCGCGCGACGCTCCGCGAGGGGAACGAATGCACCTCACTTGGTTCGTGCTCTGGGCCTGCGCGAAGGGGCCGGAGACGAGCGCGCCCGAACCCACGGAGACGTCCGCCACCGTCACCGTCGTGGTCGACGGGGCCAAGGACTTCGACGGCGCCCCCCAACGTGGGCGTAATCCACCGGCGCCGGCCAGGACATGCCGTGTTCGCTCGCGGCGTCGCACCGGGCGGCGGGCGACCACGCCACGTCGACGCGGCCCTCACCTCTGCCGCACTCCTGCATCAGGACCCACCCAAGCACGACGCCCCCATGGCACGACTGTACGACGTGGCGCCCAAGGTCGCCATCGTGTGGGCGCGCGGCCCCGTCACGTCCATGCCGACGCGCGTCGTGCTCGGCTCCGCGCCGCCCCGACGCCCGAGGTTCGCGCAGTGGCCACCGGTAGCTGACCACTTCGCGCGCTCGCCGCCGTCGACGGTTTCCCGCACAAACGGATCGCCCAGGTCTTCACTGAGGGACCCGCAGACGCATGCCTTGGTAGATGGCGCCGGGGTCGGACCCGATGACGTCGAGGTTGATCTCGTGGAGCAACTTGGCGCCACCAGCGTCCCCGATCGTGCGCGCCGCGACGTCGCCCAACGCCTCGCCGGGCCGCACCGTCACCCGACGCAGATCGTCCCCCGACCCGCCCGCCGATCCGAGCCACTGGTCCGACAGGCGCGCCAGCAGCCCGCTCGCAGCGATCTCCCGCAGCACAGCGTTGACGTCGTGCTGCAAGGAGTCGTCGCCTTCGCGTATCGCGACGGCATAGGCACGCACCGCCAGGTCGTCCGCCACGACCGACAACCTGCTTTCATAGGGCTTGAGCTCGTAGCGCGCCAGGGGACAGTCGTACACGACCGCGTCGAGGCGGCCGCCGACCAAGTCGTCGAAGTACCCGTAGTCGGAGTAGACGCGCCGGGTCCATTGCCCAGGCAGCACACCGTCTATCGTCTGAAACGCGGCCTTGTCTTCGTAGGTGCCGATCGTGCCGCCGCTCAGGTCACCCAACGACCGCACCGGAGACGACGCTTGGACGATCAAACACAGTTCGTACTGTAGATACGACACGGACCAGACGACTCCGCGCGTCGGTGATGGCGCAAGCTGGCCGATCGCGAAGTCGGCCGAGCCGTCGCGCACCGCCGGGAGCAGCTCGGCAAAGTCCCGCTCGACGAACACGATCTCGACGCCGCGCTGCCCCGCGATCGCCGAGATCAACGCGAATTCGAACCCCTCGAACCCTCCGCCGGGGGAGGGGGAGAAGAAGGGAGGCGCGTCGGGGTCGACCGCGACGCGCAGCTTGCCCCGCGCCTTGAGCTCGGCGAAGCCCCCACCGCCGCCTCCTGGGGGCGCGACCGCAGCTTCCGGCGCGGACGTGCCGCTCCGTAGGCTGAGCACCAGCATGATGAGGAGCATCGCCCCGGCGCCCACGACCGCGACCATCCCGACGACGATCACGAAGAAAGGTGAACCCCGCCGCGGAGGCACAGATTTGGGCGCACCCGTATCGGCAGGCCCGATGCTCGTCGACCCACAGTGCGGGCACTTGAGCGCATCCTTGGGGACCCGAGCGCCGCAGGAGACGCAAACTTCGTGACGACTCATTGCTTCGGGATCCTCAAACGCATGCCACTGTAGATGACATCGGGGTCAGGCCCGACCACGTCTACGTTCTTGTCGTAGATCTCTTGCCAGCGCTGGGACGTTCCGAGCTTGCGCTCAGCAATAATACCCAACGTATCACCTTTCTTGACAACTGCCACCTCGCCCGTCGCGGTGGCGAAGTCGTCCGAACGGACCACGTCGCCCATCCAGCGGGCCTGAAGCGTCTCGAGCAATCCGTTGTTTCCGAGCTCCTTGAGCACGTCGTTGACGTCCTGGAGCATCACCTTGTCGTTCGCGCGCATCGCTACATTGTATGTGGTGACGTTCAGACCGTCGTCGACGATCTGCAACGAATCGCCATACACCTTCATCTCGTAGCGGGCGAGCGGGCAGTCGTACACCATCGCGTCGATCTGCCCGCGGGCCATCTTCTCGAAGTACCCGTAGTCGTCGAACTCCTGGCGATCGTACGTAGCGCCGATGAGGACGTCCGTAAGCTGGCGAGCGACCGGATCGTCGTACATCGCCACCCGCTTGCCCTTGAGGTCAGGAAGCGCCTTCACGGTGCTGCCCTTCGGCACGACGAGGCACAACGAGTACTGCAGATACGAGACGGACCACGCGAGGCCTTCATAAGAGCTGCTCGGGCTGAGCTGCCCAATCGCGAGGTCGGCTTCGCCGGAGACGACCTTGCCGGGGAGCTCGTCGAACTTGGCCTCGACGATTTCGACGGAAACGCCTGCTCGATCCGCGATACTTTGCATGATCGCGTACTCGAAGCCCTCGAAGCCCGACTCGACGCGCGCGAGGAACGGTGGCGCGTCGGGATCCGCGGCGATTCGCAGGCGGCCGCGCTGGGTGACGCCCGCGAGGCCGGCGGGGCCACGCGCGGGTTGCGGCAAAACCTCGGACGGTCGGGCCTCCTCCGTTTGGATTGGCGCATCGGGTGCGCCGCACGCGAAGGCGAGCGCGACGACGAGGGCGACGGTGAGGGCGACAGGGAACGAGGGGCGAGACGATGGCATCCGAACTCCGTGGCGTCCCTCTATCACCCTCGACTCAACGTCCCAACGCACAGGCTCCGCGGCGCGTTGCCCGGCAGCTCCGGCGCGGCTGTCGCGTCCGCCGGTTCCCGCAGCGCGACGCGTAGCCCGCGGCGACGGCGGACCGACCGATACAATCGGCGACGCAGGGCCAAACCGCCCCGAACGCCACCTGAGTCGCTGCGGGTGGCGGTTCCAAGGCTGCCAAGCGCTCGACCAGCTCCAACGCCGTGAACATCCAAGACGGCGCCCCGTCGGACCACGCGGGCTTCTAAGCCAGCCGGCGATCCGTCCGCCAGCATCGCAAGCGGGACGTCACCGCGCCGACGACGGACTTCGCCATGTTCCGACGTCGGAATTGCCCCAAGTCCGATCCCTCATGGGACCCACAATCGACCGACCCGTTCCGCTACGAACGCGCCGATCCCGGCGCGCGTCACCCACGCACCGCGTGACGCGTGTCCCTCCGAGATCGTCCCAGACGACCGCGCCGCGACCGGCGACGTCGACAAGCTCCGGCGAGCCAGGACCACCCCTCCCGCCTCCCCGAGGCGCTCGCGCCAGGTCGCGACGCGCGCCTCGAACGAAGCGGGCTCCCCCTCCAGCATAAGCGTGACGGTCGCCATGGCTCCCTCACACGTGCTTCCGCCCGACGAACATGGCGCTTCAGGCGACCCCGAGGACCCTCTGCGCCTTCGCGACCGCGTCGGTGACCTTCGTGGCGGAGTCGCTGGAGAGCGCGCTCAGCGCGGGCGCGATGAGCTCCTTGCGGTCCACGAAGAAGGGCTTGCCCGCGGGCAAGCAGCGCGCGAGGGCCATCACCGCGGCCTCGCGAACGCCATCGTCGCCGTCCTTGGTGAGCGCCAGCAGGGAATCGAGGCTCGACTCCCGCGCCAGGAAGATGGTGCCGACCGCGAGCGAGGCGGCCCGCGCCCGCACGATCGGGTCGCCACCGCGCATCGCCTCGACGAGCCCCGCCGCCACGAGGGGGGCCGGAAGGTTGCGGAGCTGCACGTCGGCCGACGCGCTCTCGTCGGTCGAGCCCTTGGCCGCGAGCTCGAGGAGTTTGGCGAAGGACGCGGCACGCTCGACGTCGGCGGCGACCTGCAGCGCGAGGCCCGCGACGCGCACGCGAAGGTCCTCGTGGGAAGCGAAGCGCTCTGCCGCCGCTCCTACCGTCGGAAACGCGCCCCCGTGCTTCACCAACGCGGTGAGCGCGTACAGCGCGTGGTGGTGGTGACGGTCCCGCTTGCCGCCCGCTTGCGTGAGCAGGAGGCTCGCCGCTTCCGTCCTCTCCCCGGGGCCGGCCGTGGCGGCGCTCGCCGCGAGGTCCTCGCAGCCTGAAGGGCATTGCTCCCGTCGCCCGCTGGCGGGTCCCGCGCGAGGACGACGTCGCTCCTCGGTCACGTGCTCCAGCACGCTCCCTCCTCGCGAACGGCTCGGTCAACTTCGTTGACCGAGCCTCGCCG
>CAIUDO010000610.1 GCA_903897935.1 uncultured Pseudomonadota bacterium | reverse complement strand
TGAAGGGCATTGCTCCCGTCGCCCGCTGGCGGGTCCCGCGCGAGGACGACGTCGCTCCTCGGTCACGTGCTCCAGCACGCTCCCTCCTCGCGAACGGCCCGGTCAACTACGTTGACCGAGCCTCGTCGCCCTCGCACGGGCCTCGCTCAGCGGGCTCGGTCCGCAATGCCCTTCAGGCTGCTAGCCGAGGGCGGCGCGCACTGAGTCCACGGCCGCCCGCAGCTCCGGTCGCACGGCGTCTAGCCCGTCTGGGACGCCCTCTTCGCACAGGCCAGGCAACCACTCGGTGACCTCGCGCGCGGTGCCCCAGCCGAGCAACACCCACAGCTCCTCGTCGCGCAAGCCCGCGTTGCGCAGCCGCGTCAACATCGACTCGCGCGTCGCCGCGTCGTCGTGGGTGTCGCTTCGGGCGACCACGACCAGCAGCGCGTCTTCGACCGAGTGGCCCGCGTCTGCCGGGTCGGCGGCCAACAACACGCCGGTGTCTTGCGTGTCGAGCGCGAGGCGGCACAGCGCGATCAGCCGTGGATCGCCGAGCACCCCGGCGAGCCGCGCCCCCTCTGCGACGGTGGGGCCGTGATCGTGACGGATCATCGCCGCGGAGAGCCCCAGCTTGAGCGCCGGGTCGATTGCCGCCGACGCGATCCAGCCGCTCGGCCGCGCCCCGCGCGCCGCCTGCGCGACGACCTCGGCCAACAACGCCGGTGGATCGGCGTACCAGCGCCCGTCGACCTCGATCGGACCGCTCACGCGACCTCCTCGACCACCCGAAACGCCGCTTGCCAGTCGGAGAACCGCCCGCCCGCGTCGACCGCGGCCAGCGCGGCTTCACCCGCGGCCCACCCACCTTGCGCCAGGCACCACTCGACCCACGCCCACCGCGCGGACGTCGGCTTGACCTCGACGCGCCCCCGGAGCCCGCGGGTCAGGCGGCGCAGTCGGCTGTCGACGAGCTTGATCCCAGCGAACGGCACACCGTCCAGCGGCGTGTTGCGCTTCGCCACGAACGGCGCCACGCCGAGGCTCACGCGGGTGCGGGCCGACAGCTCCAGGCTGAACCGGACCAGCTCGTCGACGTCGTCGTCGGTCTCGCCGGGCACTCCGAGCATCATGTAGACCTTGAGCGTCTCGAAGCGCAGCTCGCGGGCGACGTCGGCGCACGCCCGAAGGTGCGCCTCCGTCGTGCCCTTCTCGATGTCCTTCCGGAGACGCTCCGACGCCGCGTCCGACGCGACGGTGAGGCTGCGCGCGCCGCTCTGGCGCAGCAGCTCGGCGATGCGTGGCTTTCGCGCGATGCGGTCCGCCCGCAGCGACGACAAGCTCACCTGGTGCCCCCGGCCGACCAGCGCCTCGAGCAGCGGCACCAGCTCGGGGTGATCGGAGATCGCCGCCCCGACGAGGCCGACCTTGTGCACGTCGGCGGGCACACGCTCGATCAGGGTCTCGGCCGGGACCCGCCGCATGCCGCCGTTGGTCGAGCGCCGCATCACGCAGAAGGTGCAGGTGCGGTGGCAGCCACGCTCGCCCTCGATCAAGAACATCGACGACAGCTCGGTGTCGGGCGTGAGGATGCAGCTCGCGGCGGGCAGGAGCGCGTCGTCGGCTTGCGCGACGGGCGGCAGGGCCTCGCCGTGACGCTCGGGGACGTACCCGCCCGGGAGCGCGGCCACGGCGTCGAGCCACGCCTCACGATCGTCGAACGCAGCCTGGAACGCGGGTACACACGTGCCGTCGGCCTCCCCGATCAGCATCGCGTCGACGAACGGCGCCGCGGGCAGCGGGTTGCTGAACGTCAGCGGGCCGCCGAGCAGGATCCGCGGGTGGTCGGGCCCACGATCGCGGCGCAGCGGCGGGATGCCGGCGAGGCGCAGCAGCGTGATCAGGCCGGCCAGCTCGAGCTCGTACGCGAGCGACACCCCGATCACCCGGAACCGGCCCAGCGGCGTGAGGCTCTCCTCCGACATCGGCGGGGTGCGGGAGCGCTCGTGGCCCGCGACGTCGTCGGGCAAGAAGCACCGCTCGGCGGCGATCCCGGCGGCCCGCAAGCGAGCCAGCACCACCTGGTACCCGAGTGACGACATGCCGGCGCGGTACGCGGACGGGTACGCGAGCACGACCTCTGGTGGGCCTGGGCGGAACGGTGGCCCGACTTCACGCCGGGCCCGCGCGCGGATGACGCTGGCGAGCGCGCTCACTGGGGGGACGCCTCCGTGCGTCGTATAGCGCGCCCCCCAACGACGCGCGGCCGCCCAGGTAGGCGGCCGCGTTGGCTTCGTGACGGGGCGTTCGGCTCGACCCAAAAACAAGCGCACGGCCGAGCCATCAGCCATCAGCCATCAGCCATCAGCTTCCAGCTTGATCATGGCGCGATGGTGACCCGACCGACTTTCACCTGAACGCGAACAACCCGGTCGACTGCCGCTGAGCGATGCATGGCTTTGACCGGGCTGACCGCTGACCGCTGACTGCTTGTTCAAGGCCTAGCTGGCGCGCGGTCAGTAGGCGATGGTCGGCAAGAACGCGCCCGGGCTCGGATCGCGCGCCCACGCCTCCTGCAC
>CAIUDO010000609.1 GCA_903897935.1 uncultured Pseudomonadota bacterium | reverse complement strand
GTCACCATCGCGCCGTTATCAAGCTGGAAGCTGATGGCTGATGGCTGATGGCTGATGGCTCGGCCCTGCGCCTGTTTTTGGGCCTAGCGCGAGCCCGTCCGCCGCCGCAGGGCGAGCAACAACCCAGCGACCACCAGCCCCACCGACGGCCCCGCCCCCGGCGCGTCGCAGCCGCAGCCCTTCCCGCCGCCGCCCCCCTCACCCGTCTCGCTCGCGCTCCCCGTGTCCACCACCGGCTCGCTGTCCTCGGTGTCTTCCGTGTCTCCTGGGCCGGTCGGCTCGCTGTCGTCGGTCACCACGTAGTCGGCCGGCAAGATCCCCGGCTCCTCGCACCACGACCGCACGCCCGTCGCGCACCCGTCGCGCAGCTCCGCGTCGATCCAGTCGAGGTACGCGTCGACCCGCGTGTCGACGCCGCCCGTCTCGTTGCAGTCCGTCTCGTCGTACGCGTGCGACGTCACTCCGACCACCCGCGTCTTGCCCACCGACGCCGCGTCGACGTCGAAGAACGTCGGACCACCCGAGTCGCCGTGGCACTTGCGCACGTCGGACACCTCGGCGCCGATCTGCATCTCGTACGATCCCAACCCGGCGATCGTGCTCTCCCCCTGCTGCTTGATCCCGTACGTGCCCGCCGGCGGCGGCTCGAACAAGCCCGTCGCGACCTGCTGCCCCCACCCGACCACCGTGACGGGTGCGCCCTCCGTCATCTGGGCGGCCTCCTCGACCGTCGGCAACACCCCGAGCGGCACGTCGAGCACCGGCTCGGCGAGGAACAACAACGCGATGTCGTGGTTCTCACCGAGGCCGACCTCCAGCGCCTGGATGTCGAAGTCGGCGTGGTACCGGGCTTCGGTGACCGGCACCGCGTCGTCCGGGAAGCCGGTGCCCATGTCCTCCGTCCAGTACGTGAGGTCCGCCTCGCGGGTCCACCCCATCGCGAGGATCTCCGTCTCCCCGAACCCGAACGTCATCGAGTAGTTGAGCGCCTCCGGGTCCACGCAGTGCGCCGCGAGCAGCACCACGTCGGGCGCGATCAGCGTCGAGCTGCACAAGAACGTGTCGAGCAAGAGCTGGTGCGCGCCGAACGACACGTCGAGGCTCATCATGAGCCCCCCGGCCATCGGCCAGTCGTCCGACCCCGCCGCTTCGCCGTTGATGATGCTGTCCGCCGCCACCGCGGGCTCGCTGAGGGCGACGCCGACGGTGTCGTCGCCGGTCGAGGCCGCGCCGTCCACCACGGGCGCCGCGAGCGCGCCCACCGCCAGGAACGAGATGATCATGTCGCCTCCGTCCGGCGACCCTATCGCGCGCGCCCGTCAGGGGCCGTAGGCGAGGATCACCGGCACGGTGTCGCAGTCGTCGGAGCCAGCGAGCGTCGCGGTCGCGAGCACCTCGTCGGGGGTGACCGCGACGGAGGTGTCGATGTCGTCGCCGTACAAGAAGCTCTGCCCCTCGTGGCCGGCGAGGATCGGGTGCCCGGCGCCGAGCGTCACCTCGTAGTAGGCACCCTCCAGGTTGTCCGTTCGTTCGCCGCAGAAGTTCGTGCCGTTGTCGATGAAGTCGACGTGCGACAGGTCGGTCATCGAGAACCCGTCGCCCCACGACCACGCCATGTCGTCGCCTTGCAGGACGAGCCCGCCACCATCCGCTCGGAACGCCAACAACGCCTGAATCGACGACTCGTCGTCGGGCGGGTAGCCGGGGTTGCTGTACCAGACGACGTCGAAGCCGGTCAGGTCGTCCACGCCGATGCCGCCGTCCTCCTCGTCGAGGCGAACCACCTCGAGGCCGGCGTCGTACAACCAGCCGGCGATCACGTCCGGATCCCCATCGAACTCGTCGTGGTGGTTCTCGTCCCGGACGACGAGCACGCGCGGCTCGGCCACCGGCGACGTCCACGCGACGGCCTGCGCGGCCAACGACGCGCCGAGGTCGGTCGGCAACGTCGGCGTGCTCATCGTGAGCAGCATGACCGCGGTGCGGCCGGTGGCGTCGACCGGGCAGCCGACCGACGTACGCTGCACGGACGATTGCGTGACCGTCTCGTCGCCGTCCGTCCACGTCGTGGTCACCGAGATCCACAAGTCACCACAGACCGCCTCGGGCAGCTCCATGCAGACCTGCTCGTTGGCTCCGACATAGTCGCGCACCAGCGCCCACGCGTCGGGCACCCCGGCCGCGTCGCCGACGTGCAGGTACCGGGCGCCCGTCTGGTCGGCGAGCGCGCTGAGGGCGGCGGCGTCGACGTCATCGCCGAGGCCGATCGTGTAGATCGGCGTGCTGGCGCCGCCGGACCGCAGCCCGTACAGATCCTCGAGCCGGGTGTCGAGGCCGTCGCCCGGGTACGCGTCGTGGTCGTAGTCCTGCTCGTCCGCGGAGTTGTTGTCTTGCCCGTCGGTGAACACGACGACGCCGAGCCGACCCGGTGAAGCGCAGAACGACTCGAGGTCCGGCGCGACCTCGCCGGCCCCGCCCAGCGACTCGTTGCCGACCCGCACGCCGTCCCACAGCGCGGTCCAACCGTTCGCGATGTGCAGCTCGTCCAAGGCGGCGTCGAGCGCGGCGCCGTCGTCGGTGAGCGGCGACAACACGTCGACGTTGGTGCTCACCCGCGCCAACGACGCCCGCCCGCCCGCGGCGAGCACGTCGCCGACCAGCTCGGTGGCGCCCTCGCGCAGCGGATCCAAGAAGCCGTCTTCGGAGCCGGAGTTGTCGACGACGAGCGCGACGTCGCCGGTGGGCTCGTCGGTGCACACCCGGGTGACCGACGCGCCGTCGACCGGCGTCCACGGGCCGGCGTCGCCGACCGTCGACACCGCGACGTCCACGGTGAGGGTGCCCTGGCCGCACGGCACGACGTCGCCGGCGGCGTCGGTGACGAGCACGGTCATGCCGACCCAGGTGGCGCCGTCGGTCGGCGCGGTGGTCGCCCGGATCCGCTGCACGGTCGCGCGCGCGGTCGGCACGGTGAGGTCGGCGTCGTCGGGGGTCGCTTGACACGCCACGAGCAGCAGGGGCAACCACCGCATCGGAGCACCTCCGTCGGGGACTGTGCCTCAAGAGCCAGAAGCGACGCCCTTTCACCAGGCTGTCGCCCGGTGGGGCGCGGCCGGGCGCGCGTGGGCGCCGGCGTGTGGTATCCTCTGACCGCGAGGCGATTGATGTGGCTGCTGGTGCTACCCGCGTCCGCGCAGGCCGCGACCTGGATCGTCGACGCCGCGGGCGGCGGCGACTTTTCGACGATCGGGACCGCCGTCGCGGCGTCGAGCCCCGGCGATCGCATCGAGGTGCGCGCCGGGACCTACGCCGAGTCGATCGACCTCGGCGCGCGCTCGCTCAGCGTCGTCGCGGTCGACGGCCCCGGGACGGCGGTGATCGAGGCTACCGGCATGGCACACGCAGCGCGGATCGGGCAGACGGCAGGCGCGCCGTCCGATCTCTCGGGCTTCGAGGTACGCGGCGCGCCGATCGTCGTCGAAGGTGGCGACCTCGTCTTGCGCGACCTCACCGTCTTCGGGGCAACTGGCGTCGAAGCTGGGGCGGCGCTCGTCGTGGATGGCGGCGACGCACGCGTGATCGGGAGCGCGCTGGCGGGCGGCGACGCGACGCTCGGCGGCCTGGTGGCCGTACACGCAGGTTCGGCCACGTTCGAAGACTGTGTGTTGTCCGGAGGGGACGCGGCGCTCGTCGGCGGGGCCGCGTATGTCGCCGCGGGCGCGTCGCTGACCCTCGAGCGCACCACCGTCGAGCGCAACGACGCCGCGGCCGGCGGCGGCGCGATCTACCTCGACGTCGGCGCGACCCTCACCGCCACCGACAGCACGTTCACGGAGAACCACACGGCAACGGGCGGTGGGGGCGCGATCTACGCCGACGCGGGCGCCGTCGTCACGATGACCGGGGGCGCGCTGACCTCGAACCACACCGATGACCCGGGCGGCGGCGGCTTCGGCGGCGCGATCTCCCTCGGCGCGGCCACCGCGGACCTCACGGGCGTCACCCTCGACGGCAACTCAGCCGACTACGGCGGTGGGATCGTGGCATCCGGCGGCACCCTGACGCTGAACGGGTGCGCCGGATCGTCGAACACCGCGACGTACGGCGGCGCGTTGTACGTCGAGTCGTCCGGCGTGCTCAGCGACACCGGGTCGACCTGGTTGAACAACACCGCGCTCTCGTACGGCGGTGGCCTGTGGCTGGCGTATGGCGCCAGCGCGGCGCTCACGGACGTGACCTTCACCGACTCGACGGCGCTGTACGGCTCCGGAGGCGCGATCACGGCGTACGACGCCCAAGCTCTGGAGCTGCTCCGCGTCACCATGGACGGCGGGTACGCGTACTACGGCGCCGGCCTCTACGCGTACGCGGTCGACGACACCATCGCGATCGTCGACAGCGTGATCCGTGATGGGTTCGCCCAGTACGGTCACGGCGGCGGCATCTACGCCTACTACAACGTCGCGTTCTGGATCGAACGGACCACGATCGAAGGCAACGTCGCCGACTACGAAGGCGGCGGCATCTATCAGTACTACGGGCGACGCCTCGTCATGCAGGACAGTCACGTCGTCGGCAACCGCGCCAACCGCGCCGGCGGCGGCGTCTGGGCGTACTCGGTGCGGTGGCCCGTCGACCTGCAGCTCGCGTTCTACGGCACGACGTTCGAAGGGAACGAGGCGGCCGTCGCGGGCGGGGGGTTGTACGCGTTCCAGCCAGCCTCGCTCGTCATGGACGGGGTCGACTTCGTCAGCAACTCGGTCGATCCCGAAGGATTCGGCGGCGGCGCCTTGGTGTCGGCGCCCCTCGGGCTCACGGTCACGTCCTCGCGGTTCGCCAACAACCTCGCCGATTACGGCGGCGCGCTCTACCTCGAAGACGTCACCGACCCAAAGGCGGCGCTGAGCGTCTCCCACTCGTTGTTCCAGGAGAACCGGGCAGCGTGGTGCGGCGCGCTCTGTGTGTCACGGGTCGCGGCGCCGGTCGTGCTCGGGGTGCATCACAGCGTGTTCGTGGCGAACGCAGCGACCGAGGACGCCGCTGCGGTCGGCGTGATCGAGGGCGCCGTCGACGTGTATGCGACCGGCGCGACCCACCACGCCGAAGGCGTCGCGCTCGTCGCGTGGGACCGTGACTCGGTCACCCGAAGCTCGGTGCGCTGGGCCGGGCTGTGGGGCAACACGGTCGGCGACGTGACCGGCTTGGTGCTCGACGACGACGACGTGCGGGCCGACCCCGCGTTCACGAACTTCACCCTGGACGGCGACCCGTCGGACGACAGCTTCGTGCTCGACGGCGCAAGCCCCTGGATCGACGCCGCGGATCCGGCAGAGCAGGACCCGGACGGCAGTCGGGCCGACATCGGGCTGTGGGGCGGAGCGTTCACCGAGGTCGACGGCGACGGCGACGGCTTCACGAACGCGCACGACTGCGACGACGCCGACCGCACCGTGTTCCCCGGCGCGGACGACGAGCCGTACGACGGGGTGAACCACGACTGCGGGCCGGGCTCCGACTACGACGCCGATGGTGACGGCGCCGAGCCGTCCTGGCTCGGCGGCGACGACTGCGACGACGAAGACCCGGCGATCATCCTTGGCTGCGAGGACTCGGAGACCGAGCCGTCGCCCGACACCGGGGCGCCCCCTGCCCCGGAGGGCCCCGACGACGCGGCGGACCCCGCCGTCCCCCCGGCCGCCTCGTGTGGCTGTGGGCCCGCCGGGCGTCCGAGCGCGGCGCTGGCGGTGCCGCTCGCGGCCGCGTTGCTGCTCCGCCGCCGGAGGCCGTCGTGATCGTCTTCGGCTTCGCGTGCGCGATCCCCACTGAATCGGCCCCGCCCGCCGAGACCGCCGTCACGGCGGAGGCGCCGTCGTCGCCGACCGACACCGCCGCCGACGGGTGCGCGGGGGCGCCCCAAGTCACGTGGAACAGCTTCGGAGCGGGCTTCATCCTGGAGAGCTGCCAAGGCTGCCACGCGACGACGGCGCCGGAGCGCTACGGGGCCCCCGAGGGCGTCGTGTTCGACACGGTCGAGCACTGCTGGGATCAGGCGGACCGAATCCTCGCGCGCGCCGCCGGCGTGTCGCCGACCATGCCGCCGCAAGGCGGCACCACCGAAGACGACCGCACCTTGCTCACCTGGTGGCTCACCTGCGCCACCCCCGGGACTTAGGATGCCGATGCCACCTATGCTTTACGCGCTGATCTCGCTGTGGGCGTGCAGCGCCCCCGAGCCCGAGCCCGAGCCTACGCCGCCCGGCCCACCGGACCCGGAGGAGACCGCCGCGCCCGCGACCACGCCGCCAGAGGACACCGCCGAGACCGGCCTCCCGAGCGAGTACGTCTATGACGAGCCCGTCGACGACGGCGCGCCGCCGCTGCCGGAGGCCGTCTTCGAAGCGGCGATCGTCGACGTGTGGGCCCGTATGCGCACCATCGACCCGCTGCTGCTGCACGACGGCTACGAGGCGCTCCGGTTGTCGGCGTCCGACGGCGCGTGCCCGTACTACGACCAGAACTACTACAACCTATACAATCAGTGGTACTGGTACGACTACTGCTACGCGACGACCGGGGCCGACTTCTCCGGGTACGGCATCTCCTACTGGTACGAACCGTACGTGAGCGGGTACACGGAGTACGAGGATCTCGCTTATTTCTACGGGGACGCCGTGATCTCGTCGGTTGACGGGACGACGTTCCAGGCCTCCGGCTACGCGACGTACCAATCGTACGGATACAGCTGGGACGACTATCTGTACACCTATGCGTACACCTCGGGCACCTACCGTTGGGATCACCCGTCGGCGAAGGGCACGTGGCTGAGCGAGCCGCTGACGGTCGAGCTCGCGCAGAGCTCCGCGTTCTCCGCGACGTACGGAGGCCAGTCGTGGGCGCTCGACGGCAGCGTCTCGTGGGACGAGGGTGACCTCATCGCGGTCGACTTCGACGGCTTCGTCCTCTTGAACGCCGCGCTCGGCAGCGACTGCCCGGCCGAGCCCGCCGGCTCGATGGCGGTGCGCGATCAGGCCGGCAACTGGTACGATCTGACGTTCGACGGCGCCGCGTACGGCGGGGCGCCGGTGTTCCCCCTCACCTGCGACGGCTGCGCCGAGGTCGTCCACGACGGCGTCGTCATCTACACGATCTGCCCCGACCTCGCCCCGCTCGTCACCTGGGAGCAAACGCCATGGTGAGCCTCCTGTTATGGATCGCGTGCGGGGGCGTCGTCGACCCCGCGTCGCCGCCCGAGCCCACCGCCCCCGAGCCCGGCCCCGCGCCGACGGCACCACCGGTCGACGACCCGGTCGAGGACGCCGTCACCATCGACCCGATCGCGGTGCTGATCCGCGCTTCGCTCGACCTGCGGGGCGTCCGCCCGTCCCTCGCCGACCTCGAAGCGGTCGAGGCCGACCCAACGCAGCTCGATCCGATGATCGAGGGGTACCTCGCCGATCCCAGGTTCGCCGACCGGGTCGTCGACCAATTCTCGGGCGTGTGGCTGACCCGGCGCGACACCTGGGACGTCGCGGCGTCCGCGTACGGCCTGACCGACCAGCCGGGGTTCGCCGACGCCGTCGGCCAGGAGCCGCTGCGCATCCTGGCCCGGATCGCCGCCGAAGACCTGCCGTACACCGACCTCGTCACCGCCGACTGGACGATGGCCGACCCGGTGCTGCTGTCGGCGTGGCCGCTCGCGCCGCTCGACGATCAGGCCGACGGCTGGGCGCCGGCCGTCTACACCGACGGCCGCCCCACCGCGGGGCTGTTGACGACCAACGGCATGTGGTGGCGGTACATGTCCGACGCCAACAACGCGAACCGCGGCCGCGCGAACGCGGTGTCGAAGATGCTGCTGTGCAGCGACTACCTGACGCGCCCGATCGAGTTCGACCGCGACGTCAACCTGCTCGACGCCGACGCCGTCAACGACGCACTCCAGACGAACCCCGGCTGCGCGGCGTGCCACAGCACCCTCGACCCGCTCGCATCGCACATGTGGGGCTTCTACTACTTCTATTACTTCATGGCGTCCGACATCACGTGGTACCACCCGGACCGCGAGCGGATGTGGCAAGACACCACCGGGGTCGCGCCCGCCTACTACGGCACGCCAACCGAGACGATCGAGGATCTGGGGTACGCGATCGCGGGTGATCCTCGGTTCGTCGAGTGCGCGACCCAGCGCGTCGCCGAGGTGATGCTCCAGCGCGACACCGCCTTGGAGGACTTCGCCACCCTCACCGACTGGCGCGAGTCGTTCCTCGACAATGGGCTCACCCTCAAGAGCCTGTACCGGGAGGTGCTGGCGTCCGAGGAGTACCGAACGACCCAAAAGACCCCGAGCCCCGGGCTGATCGCAAGCCAGCTCGAGGACCTGACGGGCTTCCGCTTCTCCTACGCCGGGTACGACATGATGGAGACGGACACCTACGGGCTGCGGGTGCTGGCCGGCGGCGTCGACGGTGTGTTCGTGACCGCGCCAGCGGACGCCCCGACGCCGACCGCCGCGTTGGTGCTCGAGCGGGTCACGCAGGCCGCCGCGTGGCACGTCATGGAGCACGACCGCGACAACCTGGACGACAAGCAGATCTTCACCGAGATCGGCTTCTCGGCGGTGCCGGCGTCCGACCCCGACGGGTTCGTCCGGCAGATCCAGGCGCTGCACTTCCGCCTGTTCGGCCGCCGCGTCGCGGCCGACAGCGAAGAAGTAGCCGAGAACCTCGCGTTGTGGGAGGCCCTGTACGACGCGGAGGGCGAGCCCGGCGCGGCGTGGGCGGACCTGCTGTCGGTCCTCCTGCGCGACCCCGACTTCGTCGCTTACTGACCGGAGATCGTCATGCTCTCTCGACGTCGATTGCTCACCCGGGCCGCTGCGGCGGTAGGCGCCGCCGGCCTGCCCCTGCGCGCCCTCGCGAGCGCCGAGCCAGACCGCAACTTCATCTTCGTCGTCAACTACGGCGGCTGGGACGTCACGCGGGTGTTCACGCCCGACGCGTTGGTCGAGCCCCTCGTGCACACCGAGGCGACCGCCGACCCCGGGCTCGCCGGGTCGCTGCCGTTCGTGGACCACCCAGATCGGCCCAGCGTACGCCAGTTCTTCACCGACCACTGGGCACGATCCGCGATGTTCAACGGCATTTTGGTGCCGTCGGTCGCGCACGAGAACTGCCTGCACCTGATCATGACCGGCACGACGTCGTCGGTGGCGTCGGATTGGCCGGCGATCCTCGCGTCGCGGGCGACCGACCTCGCGCTCCCCGGGATGGTCATCTCCGGCCCGTCGTTCGCGGGCGCGCTGAGCGGGGTCGCTACCCGGGTCGGCTCGTCGGGGCAGCTCCAGGCGCTCATCGACGGCAGCATCGCCACCTGGAGCGACGTTCGGGTGGAGCAGTCCAACGCGCGCGCCGAGGCCGTCATGGACGACTACCTGGCGCGGCGCGTCGCCGCCGCCGCCGACGCCGCCTCGGGGCGCCGCCAAGTGATCCTCGACGGTTACCGGGACGGCCTCGACCGCTCCGAGACCCTCAAGGGGCTCGCGAACGTGGTGAACTTCTCCTCCGGCACGTCGCTGTCCGCGCAGGTGGACCTCGCAGTGGAGCTGATGTCGATGGGCCTCACGCGGGTCGCGACGTTGTCGTCGAACTACGGGTGGGACACGCACGCAGACAATGACCTTGGGCAAAGCGCCAACTTCGAGGGTCTGTTCTACGCGTTGCGCGACCTGATGGCGCAGCTCGGCGCCCGGCCCGGCCGCGGCGGGGGCAGCCTCGCCGACGAGACCGTCGTGGTCGTCGTGTCCGAGATGGGGCGCACCCCGCAGCTCAACGGGACGAACGGCAAGGACCATTGGCCGTACACCTCCGCGCTGGTCGTCGGCCCCGGCGTCGACGGCGGCCGGGTCATCGGCGGCTACGACACGTGGTTCTACGGCAAGAAGATCGATCCGGTCACCGGCGAGCCCGACGAGGCCGGCCGCGACTTGTCGTCCGACGCGTTCGGCGCCACCCTGCTCACGCTCGCGGGGATCGACAGCGAGGAGCACCTGCCCGGCGTCACCCCGATCACGGGCGCGCTGGCCTGACGCTCACCCGCCCGACGCCGCCGCGATCTCGTCGCCCCAGAACGCGGGCGCGTCGTCCCACGGGTTCGGCAGCACGTCGTCGGTGACGTACACCCAGCCGACCCCGGCGGCGCGCGCCTCATCGAGCAACGCCGTCATGTCGGCGTCGGTCGCCGCGTACGCGAGCAGCCAGAACCGATCGGCCGGCCACCCGGACGCCCACTCGGGCAGCGCGAACCCGCGCACCGTGGCTGCGTCGTGCTCGATGACGACCACCAGATCGGCTTGATCGAGCCACGCCTCGCACGAGTCGATGCCAGGGTTGTAGGCGAGGAACGCACCCGGCGCGATCTCGCGCGCCACCGCCGCGCGCGCGGCGTACCAGTCGACGGTGTCGACGCAGCCGACCGCGTCGGGCACCTCGTCGTAGAAGATGCCGTCGACGGCGTACCAATCGAACCATGCGGCCACTTCCGCGTCGATCTCCGCCGCATCACGGGCGCCGTACTGCGTCGACACGTACCCGAGCACCTGCGCGCCGCGCCCACGCGCCGCCGCGACGGCGTCGACGTACGTCACGTCCTGGGCGCCTCCCACCCCGCTCGCCGGGTTCGCGACGACCAGCCCGCCAGTGGCCGCCGCGCCGTCCACGAAGTCGGCCCACGCGGGCTCGCCCGGCCACGCGTACGCCGGGACCGCGAGCCGCAGGGGATCCGCCGGCGCCACCGGGGTCGGGTCGGCGACACACGCCAGCAAGCCGAGCAGGACCACGCCGCACCTCCGTCAATCGAACCCGTGCGCCGACCTAATCCGCCGTTGCTCAGCCCGTGTGGGTTGCGTATAGTCGACGCGCACTACGCTCCACTCCTCGGAGGTCCGACATGCCTAGCCAGAGCCGCGCTCCCGTCTCCTCGACGCCCGAGGTCACGACCGCCAGCACCGACACCGCAACGTCATCGTCGACAGGCCACGAGCGCCTCCCCGGAACCCCAGCGTTCGACGCCACGGATCCGCTGGAGAGCTTCAAGGCGATCGTCGAGGTCGGCGACTCCGAAGACGTGCTGAACGCGTGCGCGGCGGTCATGAACCAGGCGCCCGCAACGGTCAACACGATCGGCAACGATCACGTGCTGATGGAGAAGACGGCCGTCAAGCTCGGCCGCGAGCGCGCCCCGATGGGCATGTTGTACCTGCGGCAGCCGCTGAAGTGGCAGGTCTGGTGGTGCATCAAGGCCGGCGGGCTCACCTCGCAGGGGTGGGCGATCCTGGTCGCCAACGCCGACAGCCAGCAGTGCGCCGAGGCGATCGGCTGGCGCGAGGTGTTCGACGCGATCTCCCCGCTCCCGGGCGACCCGATCACGCTGTTCCCCCCGCTGTCGTCGGATCCGCCGATGATCAAGCACTGCATGGACACGTACGACTACTACGGCCCGTGGATCCTGCGGCGCGGCGGGCCCGAGCGCATGGCGCAGGTGCTCGAGGCGATCAACCTCGCGGGCGCGTGCGCGATGTTCCGCGGGATCATGGTCGCGATGGGGCTTTGGACCGGGTATATCGCCTCGATGACCGGGCCGAGCACCGATGCGGCGCAGAGCCAGCGCCTCTGGTACTACCTGCTCGCCACCACCGACGTCGCCGAGGGCGTCAGCTTGTTCAAGGCGCGGTTCGGCGTCGACCTCACCGTCGCCAACGGCGCCACGTGGGACATCGAGTCGATCAAGCGCACCTGGCTCATCTGCGACCGCACGCCGGGCGCCGACGTGAGCGCCACCGTGCGCATCATCCGCGAGGGCACCACCGGCGAAGCGAGCGGCTGGGCCGGCGACGGCCTGGGCCAGATCGGCATGACGTGGGGCACCAACCAGATCGGGGCCACCGAGGTCGGCGCGTACACGAACGACGACGACACCATGCGCGGGCTCAACATCTTCGACGCCGCGCTCCGGCACGAGATCGGCCACAACGTCGGCTTGTCGACGGGCCTCGACCAGGCGGGCGGCCCGGTGTACGCCCAGTTCGGGTGGGACAAGCACGCCTCGGTCGCCGGCTTCCAGACCGTGTTGACCACGTTCTTGGGCGCGCACGACCTGCCGCTCGACTTCATCGCGGCCGGCCAGCGGGACGCGACGCGCACCGGCATCCTCAACGCCCTCGCGAACTGCCACAACACCTACAACGCGGCCCGGTTCCAGACCGCGGTCAACGCGTACGGCGCCACGATCGGCCAGGCCGGGTTGTGGGCCCAGATCAGCGGCAGCCCGTTCATCACGTACCTGCTCGGGCGGGCCACGATCGGCGCGTGGAACACGCAGTCGGACATCGGCGGGCGCAGCTACCACGTGAGCTACGCCACCGAGGGCTTCGTCTCGGCGCCGTCGGCCCGGTACTCGAACCAGGTGAGCCGCTACGCGATGCGGTCGCCCGAGGAGTGGTTCGCCGAGGTGTACGCCACCTTCTACGCCGACGCCGACCGGCCGGACGGCGTGCTCGGGGCCCTGCTGGAGGGGCGCGACGCCGCTGCGGCGGAGATGATGCGCACGAGGGTGCACGGCCGGCACAGCCTGGCGCAGATCACCGGCCAGACGAACACCACCGGGATCGGCGCGGCGCCGCCGCCGGCCCCCGTCGGCGACTTCCCCGCCCCCAACCTCCCGCCGGGCACGGCCTACGCGTAGGCGGTCCGCTGGTGTTGCTCCTGGCGTTCACGTTGTTCGGTCTCACCGCGTGCTTCGCGGGTGAGACCGTCGTGTCTGCGACTCCACCCCCGGAGGCCCTCGTGCCGCCCGCTCCGCTCGACTTCACCGTCGCGACCGCCCGCGCCACCGAATACGCGGCGAGCGCGCTCGCTGTCCCCGCCGATCAGGTCGGAACCTACGGGTTCGGCGCGCGAAGCGGCGCCCAGGGGTTCGGCTACTACCTCGCGGCGTCGCCGCGGTTCATGAAGGGCGTCGTGCTCGTGCACCAGGGGGGCGTCTGGAAGGGCGCCGAGTCGTTCCCGGCGTACGTGGCGGCGTTCGGTCGGAGCAACCCCGCGGCGCTCGCGAGCGCGTGGCTGGCGCTGGGCATGGGCATCGCCGACGAGCCGCGCGGGAGCTGGACCGTCGGGGCGCCGGCGCCCGACCCGGTGTTGGCGGGCGACGTGCTGTCGTTTCACTACGCCGACCCGCGCGGCAACGTGAAGGTCGCGAAGGTGAAGCTCAACGCCGACGGCTCGGCGACCGCCCTCCCATGAGCACGCTCGCCAACGTCTCGTTCGACTGCCCCTCGTGCGGCGCCCGGGTGCACGGTGAGATCGGGCTGGTGGTGCAGCTCAACAAGCGGCGCGACCTCGCGCAGGCGGTCCGCGACCGCACGTTCAACGTGCTCCCGTGCGCGAATTGCGGGGGTCGCACCGAGGTTGTGCGCACCGTGTGCTTGACCGACTTCGAGCGGCGCCTGTGGCTGGTCGTGTACCCCGCGTGGGCCGAGGCCCACTGGCGCGACCTCGCTGGGGCGGTGGCGCGCGGCTTTCAGCGCAACATGGAGGTGGCGGCGCCCACGTTCTTGCGCGAGCAAGCAGCGTCGTGGCAGGTGCGCGTCGCCTTCGGGCCCGAAGCCATGCGCGAGAAGCTCATCCTGGGCGACGCCGGCCTCGACGACCACGTGGTCGAGCTGGCCAAGCTCACGCTGCTCGCCGGCCGGGTCGACCGTATCGGGGCCACCGTGTTCGTGACCGAGGTGGCCGACGACCACGTCGTGTTCCGGGTGTCGACGCCGAGCGGTCGCGTCGAAGAGGTCGATCTGGCACGCGCCGCCGTGCGCGACGCCCCACCACCGCCGACCGCGATGGGCGCCGCCGCGTGGAGCGCCACCGACCTCGAGGTCGACCCGTTCGTGTCGTTTCGCCGCTGGTTCGTGGTGCCCCGCGCCGCCGACCCGCTCGCGTTCGACCTCGAGGGCAAGGCCTACGCGCACGCGGGCGGCAACCCGCGGCTCGAGTGGGACGACTGATCGTCACGGCTTGGTGTAGCTGATGCTGTCGCGCACCCACGGGTCCTCCGGCTGCTCCGCGACGCCGACCGCCCAGGACGACAGCGTCAGCGTCCGGCCGTCGAGCTCGAAGTGTACAAAGCCGTGCTCCTCCGGGTAGAACGGAGACCCCTCGGGCGGGGCGGGGTGCGCCGTGAGCGCCCACGCATCGGCCGCGAGGGCGGGGACCGCCACCTGGTTGAACAGGAGGTCGCCGGCCGACGGCGTGACGAGGTAGCCCGTGCCGTCCTCGGGCCCGGGGCCATACGCCCCCGACGCGGCCAACACGCCGTCAAACTGTACCGGATGCGTGCGCTGGTACAGGTGCTCGTGCCCGGTGAGCGCCCAATCCACCACGCCGTCGAACAGGTCGGTCACCGGCCGATACAGCGACACCTCGCCCCAGAAGCGGTTGCCCACGTCGTACGGAGGGTGGTGAAACCCGACGAACACCCAGGTCGGCGCGGCCGGATCCGACGCCGTCTCATCGAGCGCCTCCGCCAACCACGTGTACTGCACACCGCCCGGGAGCATCTCCTCCGGGACCTCGCTCGAAAGGGCGAACACGCGGGCCGGCCCGATGTCGACCTGGTAGTACTCCTCGGCCCCCGAGCCGGTCGGCAACGTGAACCAACGAACATACGACGTCGTGTCCGCGTTCGAGTCCTTGCCGGGCGTGTCGTGGTTCCCGAGCATCGGGACCTGGGGAACCGACGCGAACAGCTCGCCCCCACCGTTGAAGTAGCGCCACCAGAACCCGGGGTGGTCGTTGGCGGCGAGGTCGCCGGGGGCGATGATCGCGACAGCCTCCGGCGCGATCTCGTGCGCGAGCTCGGCGACGCGCGGCCACTGGTCCTCGGACGTGCCACCGTCCTGCATGTCCGCCATCACCAACAACGACGCCTGCTCGGCGCCCTCCGGGGGCGTGCGGAAGGTGTGGGTGGCCGACCCGCCGGTGCTGTCGAGCACCGTGTACTGGTACTCGGTGTCGGGCTGCAACCCGGTGACCGGGATGTGATGGAGGGTGTCGCGCTCGGCGCCTACGAACGCGACGAGGCCGTCGCCGCCGACCTCAGCGACGAGCACCACCCCCAAGCTCGGCACGTCCGTCTCGAACGACACCACGAGGCCGGTCGGCGCGGTGGCGCCGTCGGACCACGTGAGCCACGGGCCGACGTACGGGAATTGCAGCCCCCAGTGGTGCTCGAGCCCGTCGCGGTCGTCGACGAGCGGCGCGCCTCCCGAGTCGGTGCCTTCGAACAAGAAGTGGACCGCCCGCGCGTCGGCCGGGGGCGTGAACGTCACCGACCACTTCGCGCCGTCCCAGGCCATGGGCAGGCGCCACGAAGACCGAGGATCTCCCTCGGGAGATGGGCGCGGGATCGCGGGAGTGTCCCACGTGATGCCCACCCAGCCGTCGAAGCCCAGCACCACGTCCAGCGTGGAGGTGCTAGCGGCGATCGGCCCCGCGTAGGTGAGCGTGAGCGGCGCGCCCGGCGCCGGGTGGATGGGGTCGACCAGCACCTCGGGCTCGATCCAAGGGTCGACCGACGCGAGGTCGAACGGCACCACCACCGCCGCCGCGCTCTCCGAAACGACCTCGTCGTCGCCGTCGGTCACCGTGGCGACACACCGCCACGACGCGCCGGCCACGAGCGAGCCGGCCGGCAAGGTGTCTCCGGGGAGCACGCGGGTGACCGGCCCGATCCGCTCGACGCCGTCGCCGTCGACCCAGTGTACGGCGACGGACAGCGCGTCGCCGTCGGCGTCGGCGCCGAGGGTGACCGCGCAGGTGAGGTCGTCCGTCGCTTCTTGGGGGGCGGTGGGCGCCACCACGACCGCGGCCGGATCCGGCGGGCTGTTGACGACGACGACGCTGGCCTCGGCGGTAACCCCCTCGGCCGTGGCGGTGACCGTCCACTCCTGGCCCTTGGTGGTCTCGGCGGCCGGCACGGTGTCGCCGCTGCCCCACGCGGCGCCGTCGACGGTCCACGCGTACGACGCGCCGTCGAGGTTGGCGGTAGCGACGAGGTCGTCGCCGGTCGTAGGCTCGGCCGGCGTGAGGGTGAGGACCAGCGTGGGCACGGTCGGCGCCGACGTCTCACCGACGGTCTCTGCGGGGTCCTTGCCGGCGCAACCGGCGAACAAGGCGCCCCAGAGCACGAAGGTGGCCGCTGACACAGCGCGGCAGCCCATGCCTGGATACGACGACGCCATGCTGCTCCTCCTGCTCGGCATCGGCTGCCGCGACAAGCTCGACTCTCGAGGGTCACCGCACGATAGCGCGGGGTCGCCCCACACCGCCACCCCTCCGACCGAAACCGGCGCTCCAGATTCCGAAACCGACACAGATTCGGAGACGGAGACGGAGGTGGAGACGGGCACCGAGACCGAGACCGAGACCGAGCACACCGAGCCGCCGCCCACGTGGGACGCGGGTCAGGCCGACGCCCAGATCGACTGCCCGATCGCCGGGGCCGAGGGGCTCGCCACGCGGCTGTGGTGGCCGTCCTCCAAAGGCGCGCGGCACGGCGCCGTGCCCGTGTTCGTGCGCG